>NTKG01000001.1 GCA_002457305.1 Bacteroidetes bacterium MED-G21
GAAATTCTTTAATGTATTAACTTCGGTAATAAAGTTTAAACTGTTTTTCTAGTATTTTTCACTCTTTAATAATCTAAAATATACCTCCAATTGCCTTGATTTTAATAAATATGTTTATAAATGAATGTAATTGCTAACTTAAAGGTTTGGATTTGAAAGTGAATTATATCTATATTTACGCGATTTTAAAAAATCTAAGCGAACAAAAAATTTAAGATTTATGCTTCGAAAATTACTAACTGTAATTGCACTGTTCGGAATAACAAGTTATTCTATAGCACAGACGCAGTCAGGTACATTAAAGGGTACCATTACAGAAGATGCAACGGGAGAGTCCGTTGCTATGGCCAATGTTGTAGTTGAACTAAACGGTGCTATTATAGCCGGTGCAGTGGCCGATTTTGATGGAAAGTATACCATTAAGCCAATTGATCCAGGAAAATATACAGTAAAAATTTCTTTTATTGGTTTTGCAACCAAGGAGATTTCCGATGTACTAATTACCTCTAACAAAATTACTTTTGTTAATGCTGCTCTAAAAACAGAATCATCTGTTATAGGAGAAGTGGAGCTTGTAGAGTATGTTGTTCCTTTAATTGACCCTGATAAGACAGGTGCAGTAAAAACAAAAGAGGAGATTACGGCACTTCCTACGCGTAATGTTCAGTCTGTAGCTGCTCAAACAGCGGGTATTTACCAAGAAGATGAGGGTAGCGATATAAATGTGCGTGGTGCGCGTAGTGATGCAACTTTTTACTATATCGATGGTGTAAAAGTAAGGGCTTCGAATAAATTACCTCAAGCCTCTATTGAGCAAATGACTGTTATCACAGGTGGTCTTCCAGCCTCATATGGAGATGCTACTGGTGGTATTATCAGTATCACCACACGAGGTCCATCTAATGAGTTTTTTGGTGGTGTAGAGGTTGTTTCTTCATCTTTATTGGATCCTTATGGCTACAACCTTCTTGGTTTTAATCTTTCGGGACCATTAATGAGAAATGAAGAGGGGAATTCTATTTTAGGGTTCTTCTTGTCTGGGGAGTACGAGTCTTTAGAAGATGGAGACCCCTCTGCCATAGGCAATTATAAGATTAAAGATGATGTGATGGAAGATTTGGAAGATAATCCATTAATCTTTAGTATGAACAACGATGTTGTCCAAGCCCAAAGAGCCTCAGAATTTATTTCTATGGAGGATTTAGAGTACATAGATGCAAAGCAAAATGTGGCTAGACAAAATGCAAGATTACAGGGTAAAATAGATTTTAAGCCAACATTGAACACCAATATTACTTTTGGGGGTAACTTTGCCAGAACTACTTACAGAGATTATATTTATGGTTACAGTTTGTTCAACCCAGGTAACAATCCAGAAACTGAGGAGCAGTCATGGAGAGCTTTTGGGCGTTTTCAACAAAGTTTTGGCGCTTCAGGTGATGAGCAGTCGGCTTCTACTTTAAAAAATGCCTTCTTTACCCTGCAGGCAGATTATTCGCAGGATACTCAAAGTACATACGATGTTGATCACAGAGATAATCTTTTTAATTATGGTTACATCGGTAAGTTTACCCCTGTTAGAGAATTGGTAGAAAATACGCCAACAGAATGGGAAGGTGATGAGAATACAATAGATATTATTGGTTTAGATGAAAATGGGGTTCCTACACCCAATGACACTCTTTTTGATGTATTGACCTCTGATGGTGCTGGAGGTACTTTATTTGGACTTACACAGAATTTGATCTCATATTATGATTTTGAAGCTGGAGATTTAAATACAAATGCATCTAATTACACACAATCATATTACGATTTTATTGGTGCAGAATCCGTAACAACATTAGATCAGATCACAGGAATTGGAGCAGCAGTAAATGGGGACCGTACCGAGTTTGTTCATTCATTATGGTACAACACTGGTCGTGAATATGATGGTTACTCCAAAGTGAATAATTCCCAGTTTCGTTTTACAGGTATGGCCTCAGCCGATATAAAAGACCATGCTATACAGTTTGGTTTTGAATACGAACAGCGAGATAATAGGTATTATGGTGTTTCTCCTGTTGGTTTATGGACACTCGCAGAGCAAAGGGTTAATAATTATGTTGGCCTTTATGATGGACCATATGAATTCTTAGAGCAAGATGAGGTAACCGGAGAGTATTTGATTACCAGTCAAAACACCTACAATTATGATGAGATGTCAAGCTTTGCCATTAATTTTAGAGATCAGCATGGTATAGCTTATGATGAGTTTGTTGACATTCATACTTATAATCCAGATGATTTAGATATTGGAATGTTTAGCGCTGATGGTTTATTTAATGGAGGTTCTAGTTTCACAGCTTATTATGGTTATGATTCACAAGGAAATATGCTAGAAGGTGTTCAGCCAGATATGAATTCATTTTTAACCGAAAAAGATGAGAATGGTAACTACACCAGAAATATAGGTGCTTTCCAACCAATTTATGTAGCAGGTTATATTCAAGATAAGTTTGCTTTTGATGACATTATCTTTAATATAGGTGTTCGTGTAGACAGATACGATGCCAATCAAGAAGTCCTAAGAGATCCCTATTCTATTTATAATGTGATGACAGCAGGTGAGGTTACAGATTTTGGTGCACACCCTTCAAATATCGGTGACGATTATGTTGTTTATGTGGATGATAATACCAATGCAGGCTTAATAACGGGTTATCGTGATGGTGACAATTGGTATGATGCATCAGGTCTTCCTGTGTCAGACCCTAATGTGTTAAATGTTTCTAAAGGTGTGTTGCCTATGCTGGCAGATCCAGATGCCTTGTTAAATGGAGACCCATTAAATAAAGGTTTGTCTGCCGATGCTTTTGAGGATTATGAACCAGAAGTTGTTGTAATGCCTCGTATCTCATTTAACTTCCCAATTTCAGATGAGGCCATGTTCTATGCATATTATGATGTGCTTGCACAACGACCTTCTGCCAACAGAATGAATCCTTTGGATTACCTTTTCTTGGCTTATAAGGCAGATAATGCTGGTTTACAGAACCCTAACCTAAAGATGCAGAAAACCACCAACTATGAGGTAGGTTTTAAACAGGCTGTTTCTTCAAGCTCCGCTTTGACCATAAATGCATTTTATAGAGAAATGCGCGATATGATTCAGTATACGAGAGTTGCGTTTGCTTTTCCACAAGAATATTTTACATATGGTAATATTGACTTTGGAACTGTTAAAGGATTGTCTCTTGCTTATGAGATGCGCCGAACAAAGAACGTGAGTTTAAATGCCAATTACACCATGCAGTTTGCCGATGGATCAGGTTCTTCTGCTACTTCAGGTGCTAATATTGTAACCTCTGAGCAACCTAACCTAAGAACGACTTTACCTTTAGATTATGACCAGCGTCACAATTTAACGGCCAGTGTAGATTTTAGATATGGCTCTGGTAAAAATTACAATGGACCACTTTTTAACGGGAAACAAATTCTTGCCAATATGGGTGTAAACCTTGTTGCCACTGCAGGATCTGGAACACCATATAGTCAACAGAAAAATGTAACACGTGAGGCTATGTTTGGAATTAACGATCGCGATTACTTGGATGGGAGTATAAACGGTTCGCGCTTGCCATGGACTTACCGTTTAGACATGCGTGTGAATAAGAGCTTCGACCTGACATGGGGCGAAGAAGAAAATCAAAAGTCAGCAGCCATGAACGTTTACCTTCAGGTGCAAAACCTTTTGAATACCCAAAATATTGTTAACGTATACCAATATACAGGAAATCCTGATGACGATGGATACTTATCAACCGCTGTTGGTATTGGAGATGCGCAGGATCAATTGGATCCGGTTGCATTTACTGATATGTATATGTTGAAACTCAACAGTCCTTTTAACTATACAAGACCTAGAACAATACGTTTAGGTGTAACACTTGACTTTTAATCTTAGCAGTAAATCGTATAAATATGAAAAAAACAGCTAAAAACACACTATATATTTTCTTTGCACTATTGACATTTGGATTACAAGCAAAGGAAAATGTAAATCATAATGGTGGCGGCGTAACCAGCCCATTACAAACCTTGGCTTATAACTGTGCTGTAGGTACCGCTCAAACCCTGTTGGATATTAACAATGTTAAGACCACTATATTGAATGGTGGTGACATGTGGTGGGACTTGGTAAATGGCCGCTACGAAATTCCTCAAGGTTCCGGAAAGCATTCTATGTTTGCCGGTGCACTATGGATTGGTGGATATGATGACAACGGTCAGCTTAAGGTTGCAGGGCAAACGTACCGACAGTCTGGTACTGACTACTGGCCAGGGCCACTAGATAATGTGCGATTAACATCAGAAGGTATAAACAATTCAAAATACGGAAGTACAGACGCAACTATTTGTGCACAGTACGATCAGCATTTTGTTATTTTAAGAACTGATGTAGAAGAATTTGTTGCTTGGTCAAATTCTGATAATCCATCTGTTGATTATCCAGATTATGTGATTCCTCAGTCCATATTAAATTATCCTGGGAATAGAACTACTGATGATTTGTCTAATGCTAACATGCAAGCTGATTTAGAAATAGATTCTACTGGATCTTACTTTTATTCACTTGAGTCTTTAGCGCCTTTTGAGGATGTCAATAACGATGGTTTTTATGACCCATTGTCAGGAGATTATCCTCAATATAATTTAAATGGAACCCTAGGTTGTAGTGACGGTGATATTTTATTTGGTGATCAAACCCTATGGTGGGTCTATAATGACAATGGAAATGTACATACAGAGACTCAATCTGAAACCGCCATTGGATTAGAGATACAAGCTCAGGCATTTGCCTTTTCTACCAATGACGAGATCAACAACATGACTTTTTATAACTACAAATTAATCAACCGCTCCCACACTCCTCTTAATGACACTTATTTTGGTGTATGGGTTGATCCTGATCTTGGGGATTATCAAGATGATTATGTGGGCTGTGATGTGGCGCGTGGTTTGGGGTATTGTTACAATGGTGACGAGGATGATGGAACAGCCGTTGGATATGGTGCGAACCCGCCAGCTATTGGGGTAGACTTCTTTAGAGGTCCTTTGGCTGATGAGAATGATGGTGTAGATAATAATGGTGATGGTGTGATAGATGAACCTGGAGAGCAGATCATCATGTCCAAGTTTGTTTATTACAATAATATTCAAGGTACTGTAGATGGAAATCCAAACATAGCTCAAGATTTTTATAATTACTTAGATGGTAAGTGGCTTGATAATACACTTATGACTTATGGTGGCGATGGAAGAGATCAAAATAATCCGGCATGTAACTACATGTTCCCTGGCGATACAGATCCAGCATTCCCTGGTCAAACATGGACCGAGCAAACTGCTGGTAATGTGCCTGATGACCGTCGTTTCCTTCAATCAGCTGGTAAATTTACTCTAGCGCCAGGTGCACTTAATATCATTACCACTGGTGTTGTATGGGCAAGAGCTAATGAAGGTGGCGCATTTGCTTCGGTAGAATTGATGCGTTTGGCCGATGATAAGGCTCAAAAATTATTTGACACCTGTTTTGAGGTGCTTGATGGGCCAGATGCGCCATTATTGGCCTTCCAAGAGCTTGATCAGAAAGTGGTGATTACTATTTCAAATGCCGTTTCATCTAACAACTATATGGAGCAATATGTAGAGGCAGATGAAGTAAATATTATTGGTTCATATGGAAATGATACTACTGTGGTAGATGATACAACTACAGTAATTACATCCCTTGATTACAGAAATGAGTATACCTTTGAAGGCTATCAAATCTTCCAATTGAGGGATGAGACAGTAACTGCTGCTGATGCTTATAATATTGACAAAGCACGCTTGGTATTCCAATGTGATGTTAAAAATTACAAAGCTGCTGATGGTTCTATAACAACTCAAGTAACTGATGCACCTATTGCACAGTTAACCAATTTTGAATTCAGCCAAGATCTTCAAGCAAGTATACCTCAAAACATGACCATTGAGGCTGCTAATGATGGTATCGTTCATTCTTTGGTCTTAACAGACGATTTATTTGCCGCTGGTGATCGTACCTTTATAAATAACAAGACATATTATTACACTGCTATTGCTTATGCATATAATGAGTATTTAGAGTATGCACCTGACCAGGTACCAGATCCGGGCGATATGTATGCCCCAAGTTTTAATGGACAGAAAAAGCCATATTTGGCAGGACGTAAAAACATCAAACAATATTCGGTTATTCCACATATTACCACTGCCGAGGCTGGCGGAACCATTCAAAATGCAGATTATGGAACCCTTCCTTCAATGACGCGTATTGAAGGTGTGGGTAATGGCGGCTTAGAGCTGGAATTCTCTGCTGAAACCAGAGCGGCAATTATTTCAGATTATTGTGCTGCCCAAACGGTTTATGCTAAAGACGGTGCACCTGTAAATGTTAAGGTTGTTGATCCTTTAAGTGTTCCTGAGAATACTGACTTTACCTTTAAGATGGACGATGTTGGCGAAGATGCCATGTGGGTTCTTGTTAATAATACCTCTGGAGATAGTATTAGTTCTGAACAAACTATTTCAGTTAAGAATGAACAAATTATACCTGAGTGGGGTCTTTCTGTAATGGTGCAAGATGCAATGAACCCAGGTGATGAAGGTACAATTTCAACTTCCTCAAATGGTTTCTTGAGTGCCACAGAAATAAAAGATAATGCGACCTCTTGGCTTAATTATTACAAAGACAATGATGATTTCTTTGAAGGTGGTGACGCAGTTTATGTTGATCCTGCCAATTGGATTCGTTCAGGTAATGATCCTATAGATCATGCCACTATTGACGATGGTGAAACATATGAGAATATTCTTGCCGGTTCGTGGGCTCCATATCGACTGGTTGGTGTTGATGGCCAAGGTACAGCTGCTTTTGAACATTCTGCAGCATGGGATCAGTTCCAATCTTTAAGTGCTTTAAAAGATGTTCCTTCTGTAGATATTGTATTTACAGATGATAAAGATTTATGGACGCGTGTTCCAGTTATTGAAACTGGATCAGGAACAAATAGGTTAAACTTAAAACCGAATCCTTCAGTAGGTAAAGATGGGCAGGAAGATGGTTCTGGAACCATTGGATTCTCATGGTTCCCAGGTTATGCTTTAGATCTTGAAAAAGGTGTTCGATTAAATATGATGTTTGGCGAATCTTCAGATCATGCAGACGAGCATAATGGTGATGATATGTGGTGGAACCCAACATCCGTAGAATCTACTGGTAACCGTTTTTATGAATTTAATGAAATAGGAGAGCCATTTGATCTAGTTATAGGTGGTCGACACTATGTTTATGTTATGAAGACCCAGTACGCTGGTTCTGATGCTACTGCACATAGTGAGTATGATCATCTAACTGGTATGACATCTAATTCAAACAAACGAAGTGTTTTTAGAGAAGCAGCTTGGGTTTCTATACCGATGTTATCTTCTTCAAGTGCAGAAGTTTCAGATGGAGATGTTGAGGTTAAAATCCGCGTTTCTAAAGCCTATGATGAATATGTCTCTGATTGCGGTGTTGGTGAGTTAAATGAACAAAATCCGTATTTAACTTTTAACACTTCTGATATTCAGACTGTAGTTGGTGATGAATCGGCAGCCGAGAGTGCTATGGATCTAATAAAGGTTGTTCCAAACCCTTATTATGGTTCAAGTAAGTATGAGAGAGATCAAGTAGATCACCGTGTTAAAATTACAAACCTACCTAAAACATGTACCATATCTATATACAATGTTTCAGGAACTTTAGTGCGTCAAGTAAGCCTTGATAGTGACCAAAATGTAACAGGTTGGGATTGGGATCTGAAAAATAATTACAATGTGGCCATCTCTTCGGGAGTTTACATTATACATGTTGATGCCGGAGATATTGGACAGAAAGTGTTGAAGTGGTTTGGTGCACTTCGTCCTATAGACTTAGACTCATTCTAGTAGCATAAATGTTAAAGACTAAATTTCATACGACTATGGTTATGAACAAATATACAAAGCATCTGATTCCTGCAATTTTAGCAGGTGTGTTAACACTGTATTCTACAAGTGTAATAGCAGGAAACGAACAGCGTTCAGGTCAAGCTGGAGCGACTGAGTTATTAATCAACCCTTGGGCCCGATCATCTGGTTGGGGTGGTATCAATACAGCCTCAGTTTCAGGCCTCGAAGCAACTTTTATGAATGTTGCAGGTATGGCACATACTCAGAATACAGAGTTGATTTTTTCAAGTACTTCTTGGCTCTCTGATATCAAGATCAATGCCTTCGGTTTTTCCAAATCATTAGATGATCAAGCAGTACTTGGTCTCTCAGTGATGTCTATGAACTTTGGAGACATTGAAATTACTACTGAAGATTTACCAGAAGGGACCGGGTCGACTTTTTCGCCATCTTATATGAATATAGGTCTTTCTTATGCCAAGAAGTTTACTGATAACATTTCATGTGGTGCAACTGTTCGAATGATTTCTCAATCCATTCCAGATTTAAGCGCTTCTGGTGTTGCATTAGATGCTGGTGTACAATATGTGTCAGGAGATCAGCGTCAGATTAAGTTTGGTATCTCTTTGAAAAATGTGGGACCTAAAATGCAATTTGCTGGAGATGGTAATGACCTTACCAACACAAATTCAAATGCCAATGGCCAAGATTTCCCTATGAGTTATGACATGCGTGTTGATGCATTTGAATTGCCATCCTTATTAAATATAGGTGGTTCTTATGATTTTAATTATGGTACAGACCATCGCTTGACTGTTGCAGGGAATTTCACTTCTAACTCTTTTTCTAAAGATCAATTTGGAGCTGGAGCCGAATACGCATATAAGTCTTACTTCATGTTAAGAGCAGGTTATGTCTATGAAGATGGCATTACAGGTGAGTTTTCTGAAGGAAGAACAACAGCCTTTACAGGTTTAAATTATGGTGTATCATTTGAGCTTCCATTAAGCAATGGCACTAATTTTGGTATCGATTACTCTTACAGAGCAGCTAGTCCAATGGCTTCTCCTAACTCAATTGGCGTTAGAATTACATTATAGCAAGCGTCTATATTTTAAATAATATTTTATAAATTAGCATAAAGAGGACCCCCGGAGGTCTTCTTTTTGCTTTATCAAATAAACTAAATTATTAGATTATGTCTACAGTTTCATACTATACAGAAGAGGGACTCAAGAAATTGAAAGATGAACTAGAACATTTAAAATTTGTTGAAAGACCAAATATTTCTCAACAAATTGCTGAGGCAAGAGATAAAGGAGATTTGTCCGAAAATGCTGAATATGATGCTGCTAAGGAGGCACAGGGAATGCTTGAAATGAAAATAGCTAAGCTTGAGGAAATGTATGCCGGTGCACGTGTTATTGATGAGTCTCAGCTAGATACAGATAAGGTTCTTGCTTTGTCAATTGTGAAAATCAGAAACCTAAATACAAAAGCAGAAATGACCTTTACTTTAGTCGCTGAAACAGAAGCCGATATAAAAACGGGAAAAATATCTGTTAATTCGCCTATCGGCACAGGGCTACTTGGGAAAAAAGTTGGCGAAGTTGCTGAAATAAAAGTGCCTGCAGGTCTTGTAAAATTTGAAATACTAGATATTTCTAGGTAATGTCTAGCATTTTTTCAAAAATAGTTCGAGGAGAAATTCCTTCTTATAAGATTGCTGAAGATGATCAATATCTTGCATTTTTAGATATTTTTCCACTAGCAGTAGGTCATGTTTTAGTTATTCCCAAGAATGAAACGGATTCTATTTTTGACCTTAATGATCAAGAGTATAAGGGTTTATGGCAGTTTGCTAAAAAAACAGCGAAAGCAATTGAAAAGACCATACCTTGTAAACGTGTAGGTATTGCAGTTATAGGATTAGAAGTGCCTCATGCACATATTCATTTAATTCCTTTACAGAGTGTAGAAGATATAAATTTTTCAAAACCTAAGTTGAAATTAGATTCAGATATGATGAAAGGCATTGCCGAAAAAATTATTTCTGGGTTATAATATGTTATCTTTTGTCAATTCTATTTTCGTTATTCTTGATGAAATTGGCCCACGAACTATAACCTTTTTTTGCTCCCGTCATACCGTTTTGTAATCCATGACAGACCGCTGCAGCAAGTCCATCAGTAGCGTCAAGATATTTTGGCATTTCTTTTAAATTTAACATTTGCATTAGCATTCCTGCAACCTGTTCCTTAGAAGCACTACCTCTTCCAGTAATTGATTTTTTAATTTTTAGCGGCGCATACTCAGTTACTGGCACTTCTCTCTGAAGTGCAGCAGCCATTGCAACACCTTGTGCCCGACCTAATTTAAGCATGGATTGCACATTTTTTCCAAAAAAAGGTGCTTCTAGTGCTACTTCGTCAGGATGATAATGATCAATTATTGCTGACGTTTTATCGAAAATCTTTTGAAGTTTTAAATATGGGTCTTTGATTTTATTGAGAAGAAGAACATCCATCATAATCATTTCTAATTTGGCTCCCTTTTTTTTGATAAGCCCAAATCCCATAATCGTTGTTCCTGGATCTATACCTAATATGATTTTCTCTTGACTCAATGGGTTTAATTTTAGGAGTTAGTGTTGCAATAAATATACTCTTTGTTGAATAAGATACCTAATAAAGAAGATCAGTTAATCTATCTAAGATTTTTGTTTTGCACAATTATTTCTATTCTGATTTTAAATATTTTATTAGCAATAATACACGTTATGATTTAATACTCATATATTTTGTAGTTTTAAGAAATTCTTGAATCGTAATGCATAAAAGGTTTAATATCCCTGTTTTTTTTGCTTTAATTACAATTGCACTGACTTTTTTTGTTGCTGTATTTGCGTATTATTTGGCACCAGATAGCAGCCCTTATGCCAATGAAATGCATTTGGAGTTAAGTCTGCTAGAACCTCAAACAGAGGTAAGGTTTATTAAACTTAGAAACGATAATACAACAGACGTTTCATTTTTTCACAGACTTATTTATGGTGAAAAAATTAATTATAGAGCTGTTCCGGTTAATACTTTTACGCTTAAGGAAAATGAACTGGAGTATGAACTTTATAACAGCTCTTATATAAAGAAACTTAAGTTTAGTGAGCTAGAAGGAGATACACCAGATGTCTATAGTTATGTGAGGGTATATCATTTAGGTACGGATAAATACGGAAGAGATCTTTTAAGCAGACTTATGGTGGCTACTCGTATTTCGTTAGCTGTAGGATTTATTTCGGTATTTATTTCTTTAGTAATAGGGATTACTTTAGGTTTAATTTCTGGCTATTATGGCTCATGGGTTGATAAGATTATTATGTGGCTTATAAATGTCGTTTGGTCCATTCCTACTTTACTAATGGTGATTGCAATAAGCTTGGCTTTAGGTAAAGGTTTTTGGCAAGTTTTTGTTGCTGTTGGACTTACCATGTGGGTCGAAGTAGCACGTGTTGTAAGAGGTCAGGTTATGAGTTTAAAAAAAATGGAATATATACAGGCTGCTCAAGTTTTGGGTTTTGGAAATATCAGAATCATGTTTGCACATATCTTACCAAATATAATGAGCCCAGTTATTGTGATTTCTGCTGCCAACTTTGCTTCGGCAATATTGATGGAAGCAGGTTTAAGCTTTTTGGGGATTGGTGCACAAGCACCTATTCCCTCATGGGGCTCCATGATAAAAGATCATTATGCTTATATTATTCTAGATAAAGCATATTTAGCTGTAGCCCCTGGAATGGCAATTATGTTTTTAGTACTTGCATTTATGTTGTTAGGTAACATGCTTCGTGACAGGCTTGATGTGAGAACATAATTTATGCTTTTCCCCAGTTACCTCTTTTTAAATTGTGTTCTATTAGAAAATAAGAAGTCCGCTCACAAAAATAATTCCACCAACCAACATAATTATTAAGGTGTAAGGTAGAATTTCTTTTGCTTTTAAACCTGTAATTCCAAGCAGAGGCAAAGCCCAAAAAGGTTGAAGCATGTTGGTTAATTGGTCTCCATAAGCGAGTGCCATTACATTTTTAGAGATGTTTAGACCTAGTTGCTGAGAAGCTTCAATAATAATTGGACCTTGAATAGCCCATTGACCACCACCACTTGGAACAAATACATTTACAATGCCCGCACTTATAAAAGTGAATATAGGAAAAGTGGTTTCGGTTGAGATACTCACAAAAAAATCTGATAAGGAATGAATCATTCCAGTGTGCTTCATAATCTCCATAATACCAAAGTATAAAGGAAATTGAATGAGAATACCAGATGCACCAGAAATAGCTTGGTCTATTGCTTTTAAAAACCGATAGAAATTACCATGAAATAAAATACCCAGTCCAAGTAAAGAGAAATTGATGAAATTGGGACTAATGAAATTTAGATTAACAGACTCAGGAAGAATTACTGATTTGTAAAAAGCAAAAGAGAGTATTCCTGCACCTAATATTCCTGCTAATAATTTTGAGTGATCTAATCGTTCTGCACCCATTAATTCAGAAGGTTCAGAATCTATATTCATACTATTTAGTTGGTAGTCTTTGGCAATGCTTTTTTTACCAATAAAGTACATCATTCCTGGAAGTGTCATCAGTAGTATTATAGATACACTTAAATTCATTGTAGAGAAAACGGTGTCGGTAAAGCTCAGCATATCAGGTAATTGATCTAGCTGTTCTTTATTGTAAATACCTGTCATTAACGATTGAATATGCCCAGATTCAGCAGCTTTTACAGGTGCTGATCCCGATATGCCACCATGCCAAACCATTAAGCCAGAATAACCACATGCTCCAATAATTGGATAGTGGAGAGGCCATTTGTTTTGACTTGCATTTTCGGCAACTTTTCTTGCAAATATTGCCCCAAATATAAGTCCTAAACCCCAGTTGAATAAACTCACTATTAATGTCAATAGGCACACCCAAAATGCTGCACTCGCAGTGTTGTTACAATAAGCGGTCATGTATTGAATACCTTTGTTTATAGGTTGACTAAGTGCCAATACATGTCCTAAAACCAACATAAGCATCATTTGCATGGCAAATACCATCAAAGGCGAATTCCAAAGTCCTTGTTCCCAGTATTCAATGATGGTTATACTTCGCGAAACATATCCTAGATCTTTGTCACCTGTATACACTAAGGCGAGTAATACACTTAAAAAAGTCAGTATTACCGCAATTGTAAATGGACTTGGGAATATTTTTTTAAATATATTTTCAATGTTGTTCGCAAATTTCATAGCGTTCATGTTTAAACCACTAAAGTATTAAATTTTGTTTCTAAGTACGGCCCCTTTTTTATTTGTATATGTTTTTAACTTTTATTCTTCTTCGTATCACATGCGCCTTAATTTATTTACATTTGTTTATATAGTTTGGCTTTATGAATGAACATTTAGATGCTTCTTCAGAAGATTTAGGTTCTGAAGAAAACGAATTTGAAATTAAACTTCGCCCTGCGGCTTTTGATGACTTTTCTGGTCAACAAAAGGTGGTTGATAATTTAGAGGTTTTTGTTTCTGCGTCGAATCAAAGAGGTGATGCTTTAGATCATGTACTCTTGCATGGACCTCCAGGTCTTGGTAAGACAACATTAGCAGGTATTGTTGCAAATGAACTTGGTGTTCAGATGAAAGTGACCTCTGGTCCTGTTTTAGATAAACCGGGCGACCTTGCTGGATTGTTGACAAATCTAGAGGAAAGAGATGTATTGTTTATTGATGAGATTCATAGATTATCTCCTGTAGTGGAGGAGTATCTTTATTCTGCAATGGAAGATTTTAAGATTGATATTTTGATTGAGTCTGGCCCAAATGCACGTTCAGTTCAAATTAATTTAAATCCCTTTACACTTATTGGAGCGACCACTAGGTCTGGTTTGTTAACTGCGCCATTAAGAGCACGTTTTGGTATAAATAGTAGATTAGAGTATTATAATTCTGATTTGTTGTCTAAAATTGTTGACCGTTCTGCTGGTATATTAAATGTACCTATTGATTTTGATGCTGCTGCTGAAATAGCTGGCAGAAGTAGAGGTACGCCTCGTATAGCGAATGCATTATTGCGACGCGTTAGAGATTTTGCTCAAATTAAGGGTACAGGACATGTCGATATGTCAATTACTAATGTTGCATTAGATGCTCTTAAAGTAGATAAAAAGGGTTTAGATGAGATGGATATTATGATTTTAGAGACGATAATTGATAAGTTTAAGGGTGGTCCTGTTGGTGTTGGAACCATTGCAACTGCAGTAAGTGAAAAGGCGGCAACTTTAGAGGAGGTTTACGAGCCTTATTTAATTCAAGAAGGTTATATCGTTAGAACACAAAGAGGAAGGCTTGCTACAGAGGCAGCTTACAATCATTTAGGTCGCGTGTACAGCGACAAGGGCTTAAATTTGTTTTAAAAGGGAAGTGTTCTTGGCTGAATAGCTTTAATTAAGACTTTCTATAGAATTGCTTCAAAAGCTTGCTGAATTATATCTGAGTATTTATTTCCATACATTTCGATGCACCACTCTCTTAAACTTTTTGCATCTGTTGTGTTAATCCACTGAATTGATTTTACCAGTTCTTTTTTAAATAATACTTGATCAAAACTGACCTTTTCTAATATACTTTTACAAAATTCAAGCATAGGAAAATTTTAGTTATTTTTTCAAATATAACGTATTAAAGGATTTTTATTATGTGTCGTAATTTAAAAGATATGAACATTTAAGATTGCCACCTGAAGCTGTCTTTCTTTAAATCAGCTAAATCGATTACTCTGTTGATGACTGTCGCTGCAAGTTCTTCAAAATTATTTGGTTTGCTGTAAAAAGAGGGTGATGCTGGCATAATAATTCCACCAGCTTCTGTAATCGTTTTCATACTGTTAATATGAATAAGATTTAAGGGCGAATCTCTATTAATAAGGATTAATTTTCTGCGCTCCTTTAAGATGACATCTGCAGCCCTAGTAACAAGATCATTTGAAACCCCAGATGCGATTCGCGCTAAAGTACCCATAGAACATGGAGCCACAATCATGGTTTTGTATTGTGCTGATCCCGAAGCAAACGGAGCCATAAAGTCATTTTTTTCGTAATACTTAAAAGGATAGTCTTTATAACTGTCATTTCCCAGTTCAAATTCCCAAACATCTTTGGCATTTTTTGACATTACAATTCCAACAGCGTCTATTTGGTCTTTAAGAACGACCAACTGATCTAAAAGAACTTTAGCATAAATAGAACCACTGGCTCCGGTTATTGCAACTATAATTTTGTGTTTCATTATCGACTAATTTGATACATGAATGCAAATGTAACTAAAGAAGAGAACTGTCCACTATTAAGCCCCAATTCTTCTTCAGAAGCGTGTTTACGAATTCGGCTTATTGAGTTGGCGTACCTTATATTTAGTTTAAGATTTTTTTTAAACTGATATTGAACGCCTAATAAAAAATCAATTGCAAATGTATTGGGTTTATCTGTGTTTATGTCAGCGATTTCGTCTTGTTCTTTGTAGTCAACTAAAAAGGCTGTTCCGATGCCACTTTCTATAGATATTCCTTTTTTGACTTGGTAGTTCAAGGTCGTGGGAAGTTCAATATAATTCAGCTCAAATAAATAAGTTTCAGGACTATTTTCGGTAAAAGGTTTTTTACTTCCTTTTTCCAGATACTGCATTTCCAGTTGATAATTCATTTTTTTATTGATGGGGTAGCTGATGTAGGCACCGAATCTTGATCCTAACTTATTGAAGCCGCTGAGATTGTCTCCCGTTACTTGACTTGTGGAAAATCCACCAAGGAGTCCTGCATCAAAATTTTGTGCTGATGTTATTGCGAAACATAGTATGAAAATTGCTGTAAATACTGCTTTCATTTTATTCCATAATATAAGTTTCTTGAGCCTGAATCACTTGGTATGTGTTTGTGTTAGAAACAAATGCCACAGCAGTCATATTTTCAGCCAGCCAATTTTCATTTAGATTTAAACTAAAAGTATTAGAGATGACATCGCCATTATTGTAATCAGATAGACCTAAATCTACACCCCAAGAGCCAGTAAGGCTTTTTCTCATGACATGATTGTGCTCATAGTCAGCGATTTCCTGAGGGTCTGCATCGTAATCTGTTTGGTATGCAATAATATGACTTTCGGTTAGGATAACATTTAGGCTTAGTGGTGCTGAAATAGATTCTAATATTTCTGTTGTAGTTTCAATCGTTAAGGAATTTGAAGAGGCGTTAAATTCAGGTTCTATTTCAATATATATTTGAGCATCTGATTGTAAAAGCTCATCTACTTTTTGCGCCCATTGGGAGTGTTGTGTAATATGGTCTGATGAAGGATATCCTACTCTATTGACCATACCGTTTGGGTTCCCTGCCGCACTATTTCCAAAAAAAGCATCCCATTCATTTCCTGCAGTAGAGGTGAAATCTGTAGTGAAATTTCCTCCAAAATCAGAGGCGAAAAAACCTGCATGTATGGCAATAGGTATCAGTTGGTCTCCATAAATTTCTTTTAATTCTTCCGCTTTTTCTGCTGCCCTTGGGCAATTACCACATTTGTGTCCAGTATAATCTTCTAGAAGAATTTTTTTACATTTTTCTGCACATTCTTCTACAATAATTTCTTCAGTAAATGGACCCTCAATAACATCACAAGACTGAAAGATGTTAGAGAATGTGAAGATGAATGCGAAGAAATATTTTAAGTTATTCATGATCTAAAAACTTGAAGTGATACTTAAAGAAAAACCATTTGATTTTGGAACATTACGACATACGCCACCAACACAAAAGATTCCTTCCCTTTGTTTGCCATAACCTAAAGCAAAACGAGTGGTGTTTTTTGTATAACCAGCCGAAATGTTTGGGTAATGTGTTTTATTTATTTTGTTACCGTAATTGTAAAGATTTTGAATAGCAAGGAAGTAGTGTGGAGATACGGTGTATTCAACAAGTCCCATAGCCCAATTGCCTTCGTGCTGAGCTGTTTTTAAGTGTTGTAATTCGGTTCGTATTGAGTGTTTGGGTTTTAGTTTGTATTGGGTTTCTAAAATCCAAATACCCGCTTTTATCATGCCATAATTTCCATAACCAACAATAAAATTACTGTTGTAATGTGTGTTCAGGTATGTTCCTATAAGTTTTAGTTTTCGATTTATTTTTTTTGAAATCTCTAGACTATATTCCTGAAAATATTTGTCATCCCCGACTTTGAAGAAGTCTGAAGTGTATCCGAGCGTTCCAGATTCTCCTATAGCAGTATCTTCATTAATTGGTGCTTTGTGAATGCTGTATGCATTAGAGAAATTTGCCAGGATTCCTATTCCATATTTACCTCCTAAAAGAGTCCCTTTTTTAATTTTATAGTTTAAGTCGGCTTGGAGGCCCATTTCTCCGTTGGCAATAGTACCGTATGGGTAAATTGTAGCTAGCGCATAGGTATGTTGTTTGGTTAAAGCAGGTAAAAAGTTAATACTAACTTCCTGACCACCTAAGTTTCGGTCTGAGTTAAAACTCATATTATCAATACGTTTTGCAGCCAATGAGAATCCAAACCCTTTTTGGGAGTAGCCAAGGTTAGCTAAAAGCGCTTGTCCTTCCTTGTAAATAAAGTTATTTGTAGCAGAAGGGTCATTATACTTGTATACATACTCAGCACCCATTATCCATTTTCCGTGGTAGATGCTAAATCTACTGGCCCATGAGGCTACATTTTCAGGAAGGATATAAATAGGGTCTAAATCTTTTTGAAACTTGCTTACGAAGCTACCACCAATCATAACTTGAGTTTTGATATCTGAAAGGCTTTCAAAAGATTCGTTTAATGAAATTTCGCCATCGAACCCTCTCACAATTCCTTCAGCTTTATCAAAATATAAACGTTGTCTTCCAATTAATGATTTTAAATAAACCCCATTAAATGGTGAGTATTTTAAACGGATACCATCAAAAGCATTGTCGTAGCCTAAGTTTCTTTCTTCGAATGCGCGGAGGATCATTCCACTTCCAAATTGCTCATAAAAATTACCTAATGTAATGTCTAAGCCATCCTTATTAAATTGAGTGTAACGATAGGTGATTCCTTCGCCATTATATCTTTTATCAAACCCTAGTAATACATTGTGGTTTGCTTCATAGCGCATTCCTGCACTAAAATTACTTGTTGTATATAGAAGATTTGCAAAACTATTGATTAGGAATTTTTCACTGGGTAGATTTTCAGAAGTAATACCTAGGTCTGCATCTTCATAATAGAGTTGTGAGTTGCTTTGAAAATTCCCACTGAGATGACCGTTTTGAATACCTTGGCAAAATAGAGGCCCTGAGCAAAAAAGAAGTCCATAAAGTACTTTTTTCATAGAAGGTCTTTCTTATAATTTTAAGATTTCTTCATATAATTCTTCCTCATCACCGTCAAGATAAGAGGTGTGCTGCCATACAATTTCTTTATTGGCATTTAAAAGAAAGGTATGTGGGATAGCATTTACGTTTAATGCTCTTTTAAGATCACTATTTGCATCGATATAAATTTCAAATGGCCAATCTTTACCATTTGCAAATGGAGCTACTTTAGCTGCATTTCTAGAATCGTCAATAGATACAGCAATTACTTTTACACCGGTTTCTTCTTGCCAATCGTCATAAACTTCAGATATTGCATTGAGTTCTTTTGCACAAGGTTTACACCAGGTTGCCCAGAAGCTAATTACAATTGGATTATCTTCGTTTTCAAAAGTGTCTGTATTAACAGTTTTACCGTTAATTGATTTAACATTTACAGAAGGGAGTTTTGTGTTTTTTGTTTGAGCAACACAAAATGTATTTGTTAAAATAAATAGAATTAAAATTAATATTTTTTTCATGTTTTATTTTTATCAACAGTGTCTTCAAAGATACTAATATGTTTGTCATAAAGTGTGCCAAAATTACAGAATTCAATTTACATGATTTCTACACTAATTATTTGATAAGTATTGCATTGTGAAAAACATATTCGTATTTTTGATTAAAATTTTTAAATAATGAAAGTACCTGAAGAGTTGAAGTATACAAAAGACCATGAATGGGTTCGTGTCGAAGGAGAATTTGTTGTTGTTGGTGTAACAGATTTTGCGCAGAAAGAGCTTGGCGATATCGTTTATGTTGATGTAGATACTGAAGGAGATACGATAGAAAAAGAAGAGGTTTTTGGATCTGTTGAAGCAGTGAAAACAGTTTCAGATTTAATGATGCCTGTTTCTGGAGAAATAGTTGCCTTTAATGAAGGACTTGAAGATGTTCCTGAGTTGGTTAATAATGATCCTTATGGTGATGGGTGGATTATAAAAGTTCTTGTTTCTGATTTTAAAGAATTAGACAGCTTATTGTCAGCAGATCAGTATAAAGAACTCGTAGGTGTTTAAAAGCAGTCTTTGGTCTTCAATTTATCCTTCTTTAATTTGGGTTTTGATTATTTTGGTTGGCAGTATATTGCCTTCATCAAATGTTGAAGAAATTGAGGTCTCGGATAAACTACTTCATTTTGTTTTTTATGCCATTTTTTCTTTTTTTCTTTTTTTGTTAAGTCATAATGAGACTCTAGGCTTAGATAATTTGATTAAAAAATGGACTTTTGTCTTTACAATTGGAACTACAGCAGGTTTGAGTATTGAATTTATTCAATATACTTTAATTCCTTCAAGGTCTGGTGAATGGCTTGATGTGCTAGCAAATAGTATTGGGTTAATAATGATGTTGAGTATTATGTATTTATTAAAAAGGATTAGTGTTTTGTAATCCTTGGCTAAATGTTTAATTTTACGCAGTTAACAGATAAATTATGGAAACTAAAAAGAATCCAAAAGCGAATTTAGAAACTAAAAGAGGGATGTTTATCCAGATTGGTTTAGTTGTCGCTATTTCGGTTTCTCTTGTAGCTTTTGAATGGAAAAGCTATGAAAAGTCTGCTTCCGATCTTGGATCGATGGAGTTGGCTCTTGATGATGAGGAAATGATTCCAATCACACAAAGAGAGATTAAACCACCACCACCACCACCACCACCGCCAGAGATCATTCAAATTGTTGAAGATGATGTGGAAATTGAGGTAGAACTTGAAATTGAAGAAACAGATTCTGATGAAGATGAGATTATAGAAATTGAAGAGGAAGAAGAGGATGATGAAATATTCAATTTTGCCGTTGTGGAAGATAAACCTATTTATCCAGGTTGTGAAAAAGTTTCAAAGGATGAACGTTATATATGTTTTCAGCAGGGAATCATGAAGCATATTCGCAGCAATTTTAAATACCCTGCGATTCCTAAAGAAATGGGTATTTCAGAAAAAATATTCGTACAATTTGTAATCGATAAGGCAGGAAGAATCACTAATTCATTAGTAGTAAGAGGCGAGGATAAACACCTCAAAGAAGAAGCCCTTCGATTGGTAAATTCAATTCCTAAATTACAAGCAGCAAAGCAAAGAGGTAAGCCTGTTCCTTGTAGTTTTACGGTACCGATTAATTTTAAATTACAATAAAAATAAAAGCCCTCTAATTTAGAGGGCTTTTATTTTTTTAGCTAAGTTTTTTCCCATCTCAAGGCATCATCCATTGCATGATTCATGAAATTTGTATTATTTACATACAAGTCAATTAATTATCAACCGAAAATAATTCATATTCAAAAATGTGCTATTTTTGAATGTTAACCCCTTAATTTATTGATTACTTTGGCCTGGAATGTTCTTTATACAAAGACAAGAAATGAAAAGAAAGTTTTTGAGAGGCTTACTAATATTGGTGTTGATGCCTATTGTCCTTGTCAAAGAACATTGAAACAGTGGTCTGATAGAAAAAAGTGGGTGGATGAGCCTGTTTTTAAATCTTATCTTTTTGTTAAGATACCTGATTCCGAATCACAGAAGCTCGAGATTCTTAGCACACCAGGAGTGGTTAGATTTCTTTATTGGCTTGGTCAACCAGCTCAAGTGAGACAAGGTGAAATAGATACAATACGAAGCTTTTTAGGTGAATATCAATCTGTTGAAAGCATTTCCTTTGATGCTGGCTTAAAACTTAATGTTAAACAAGGCGTACTTAAGGGTTCGGAAGGTGTTGTTCTTTATCAAACAAAGAATGAGGTGGTTTTAAGAGTGGAGAAGTTAGGGATGTCTTTGGTGGCAAGATTACCAAAGGTTAGTGTAGAGAGTTTAAAATTATAAGACCTCTCTTATCGCTACCAGTTGTACTCGGATATCTTTAAGCTGATTTATAATTTCTATATTTTTTATTGTATCCTCTTTGTTTTCTCGTAGTTTTTTCTTTGCACCATCTAATGTATAGCCTCTTTCTTTAACAAGATTAAAGATGATCTTAAAATTATTAATGTCTTTTTCAGTGAAATAGCGGTTTCCTTTTTTATTCTTTTTTGGTTTTATGATACTGAATTCTTTTTCCCAAAAGCGAATTAAAGAGTTGTTTACATCAAACATGGCTGCAACCTCTCCTATAGAATAGTATATTTTTTTGATTGTTTTCTCTTTTAAAGGCATCCCTCTAATTTAGTCAAAAGATTGATTTTCTTGAGAAGCTAGCTCTAACATTTTATCATATTCTTCTACTGTTAAATCATTGAAGTAATAATTTACAGGATTAACTCTTTTTTTATCCTTTACTACTTCATAGTGAAGGTGAGGCGCAGTAGATGTTCCAGAGTTACCAACGTATCCGATTAAATCGCCGCGTTTAACTTTTTGATTGCGTTTAACGGTGTACTTGTTAAGGTGTGCATAGAAAGTTTCATAACCATAACCATGATCTATGCGTACTTGATTTCCGTAGCCTCTTTTTGATCTTTTTGCTTTTTTAATTGTTCCATTTCCTGTAGCGAAAACTGGCGTGCCTTTTGGTGCGGAGAAATCCATGCCCCAGTGCATTTTACGTGTTTTATAAATGGGGTGAATACGATATCCATAGCCCGAGGCCATTCGTTTTAAATTTTTGTTGGCTACTGGTTGAATAGCAGGGATATGAGCCAACATCTCTTCTTTATTTTGAACCATTTCCAGTACATCATCAAAAGATTTAGATTGGACATAAATGGCTTTTGATAACTGGTCAACTTTTCGGTTTAAATCACTAATCAGATCTGAATGTTCAAATCCTTCGTATTTTTTATATCTATTAATACCTCCAAACCCAGCCTTTCTTATACTTGCATCTATAGGGTCGGCTTCAAAAATGACCCGGTAAATATTGTCATCTCTTTCTTGAAGTTCGTCTAAAATTTTAGAAGAATTTGAAATTTGTTGTTCTAGTAATTCGTATTGAACAAGAAGATTGTTTATTTCTCTTTTTAATTCTTTTTCTTTGGGTGAGTCAAATAAAGTAAAAAATAGTAAAACGAGACATAAGGCAATAGCCGAAGAACTAGTTATAAACAAAAGAATACTTTTAAGCACACCTAACTTAGAACGCTCAATTTTTTTATAAGAAAGTGTTTTAGTATCGTAATAATATTTGACCTTGGCCATAAGCTGTAAAATTTGGCTAAATTTGTATTCATTATTTAGCTCAATATGGCCGCAATTTAAGAAAATCTTAATTAAAGGTCTTTTTTAAAGCAAATGAGAGAGAGGATTAAAACGACATATACATTAGATATTACCCCTAGTTATGAAGTCTCAACAAATACGTCAGAAGTTTTTAGACTTTTTTAAAGATAAAGGTCATTCGGTTGTTAGTTCGGCACCGATTGTTATAAAAAATGATCCGACTTTAATGTTTAC
The DNA here is from genome assembly GCA_002457305.1 of Bacteroidetes bacterium MED-G21. Classification (GTDB taxonomy): domain Bacteria; phylum Bacteroidota; class Bacteroidia; order Flavobacteriales; family UBA7430; genus MED-G21. The sequence goes on from NTKG01000001.1 coordinate 22,836, forward strand.
CAATGCCGGAATGAATCAATTTAAAGATTTATTTCTTGGTATTAGTGAGGTTAAAGATGCTCGTGTGGTAAACAGTCAAAAGTGTTTGCGTGTTTCTGGGAAACATAACGACCTTGAAGAGGTAGGTCATGATACCTATCATCATACTATGTTTGAAATGTTGGGTAACTGGTCTTTTGGAGATTATTTCAAAAAAGAAGCTATCGATTGGGCTTGGGAATTGTTAACTGATGTCTATGGTATTGATAAAGATCGGTTGTATGTAACTGTTTTTGAAGGTGCAAAAGAAGATCAGCTTGAGAAAGATCAAGAAGCTTACGATTGTTGGAAAGCTCATGTTTCTGAAGACCGTATTTTAAACGGAAATAAAAAAGATAATTTTTGGGAAATGGGTGATGTTGGACCTTGTGGCCCTTGTTCGGAAATTCATATTGATTTGCGACCAGATGAAGATCGGGCAAAAGTGGATGCAAGAACATTAGTAAATTACGACCATCCGCAAGTTGTTGAGGTATGGAATTTGGTTTTCATGCAGTACAATAGAAAGTCGAATGGAAGTCTTGAGAATTTACCAAATACACATGTAGATACTGGAATGGGATTTGAGCGTTTGGCTATGGCGCTTCAAGGAAAACAATCTAATTACGATACAGATGTTTTTACTCCTTTAATTGACAAAGTCTGTTCCATTACAGGTTTTCAATATGGTAAAGATGAGAAGGTTGATATTACTTTGCGCGTGGTTTCAGATCATGTGAGAGCAATTGCTTTTGCAGTTGCCGATGGCCAATTGCCATCAAATAATGGTGCGGGATATGTGATTCGAAGGATTTTGCGTAGAGCTGTTCGATATGGCTTTACTTTTTTAAATGTAAAAGGCCCTTTTATGTACCAACTTGTTGAAGTATTGGTGGATCAGATGGGTGTATTTTTTCCAGAAATTAAAAAACAACAAACTCTGGTAGAGAAAGTTATTCAGGAAGAAGAACAGTCATTCATGCGCACTTTAGAAAACGGTTTAAAGCGTATTGATGACATCATGAATGCTTCCAAAGAGACGGTAGTAGAAGGCGCTAAAGCATTTGAGTTATATGATACGTTTGGATTCCCGATAGATTTAACGGCTTTAATTCTTTCTGAGAATGGTAAGGAAGTTGACATGGAAGGTTTTGATGTTGAAATGAAAAAGCAAAAAGAGCGTGCTCGTGCTGCATCTGTTGTTGAAACTGAGGATTGGGTTAACTTGTTTGAAACGGAAACAGTATTTTTAGGGTACGATCAATTATCGACTGACATTAAGATCAGTCAGTACAGAAAAGTAAAGCAAAAAGGGAAATCGTTCTATCAATTGGTATTCGATAAAACGCCTTTTTATGCTGAAGGTGGAGGTCAAGTAGGGGACAAAGGAACCATTACTTGTAATGGCAAGAGTATATCCATTTTTAATACAAAGAAGGAGAACAATCTCATTGTTCATTTTACGACAGAGCTACCTGAAAATCCATCCGATGTATTTTTAGCAGAGGTTGATGCCCCCAAAAGATTACTCACAGAAAACAACCATACTTCAACGCATTTGTTACACGAGGCTTTAAGAACTATTTTAGGAACCCATGTCGAACAAAAAGGATCATTGGTAAACGATCAATATTTGCGATTTGACTTTTCTCATTTCTCTAAAATGACTGAAGAAGAAGTTCAGCAAGTTGAAGTAATTGTGAATGCTAAAATACGAGAGAATATAGCTTTAAATGAAAAGCGTTCTGTTCCAATGAGTGAAGCTGAGCAGATGGGTGCCATGATGCTTTTCGGAGAAAAGTATGGTGATGCGGTTCGCGTTATTCAATTTGGCAGTTCTGTAGAACTTTGTGGTGGCTGTCATGTGCCATCAACAGGTCAGATAGGTGTTTTTAAAATATCATCAGAAGCTGGGGTTGCAGCTGGTATAAGACGTATTGAAGCCATTACTTCGGAAGTGGCTTTTGAATATTATAAAAAACAAGAAGAAACATTAAATACACTTCGATCCTTATTGAAAAACTCAAATGATCCGGTAAAAGGTGTTGAAAGTTTGATAAAAGATAAGGCAGAACTGGAAAAGAAGGTCGGTGTGCTTGTTGCCGAAAAGGCAAAAGGATTGAAAGCTGAGTTGCTCCAGTCTGCTATTGAAATAAACGGTATTAATTTTATAGGGGCACTTGTAGATTTGGAACCTGCATCGATGAAAGATCTTTCTTTTGCTTGCAAAAAAGAATTAGGCAATCTTGTGATGGTGTTAGGGGCAAAGAATAATGGTAAAGCAAATTTAAGTGTGGCTGTTTCAGATGATCTTACTGAACATTTAAATGCCGGAGCCATTATTCGTGAAATTTCAAAAGAAATTCAAGGAGGCGGTGGTGGTCAGGCCTTTTTTGCCACAGCCGGCGGTAAAAACCCTGAAGGACTCAAAGATGCTATTGAGAAAGCAAAGACGCTTTTATAGAAATTAGTCTCTTGCGTTTTTTATTACCTCTTTAGCTGCCTCAACATCTTTTTTTGCGACAAACACTCGAACAGAATTTTCTGATCCTGGACTCACCCAACCGGCAATAATACTGTTTTGGTAATCATCTTTTACCATACATTTTATATTGTTTTCGTCTAAAACGTTTGCTACAAACTGAGCGTTAAGGAAAGAGCCGGAGTAGATGTGTATGAGTTCGTCAGCAGCCATATGTTTTGGGTTTAGTATATTGAATCAATTAATTCGTCATCTGTAGTGTTAGGAAGTGTTACTTTTAATAGTGGTTCATGTTCCATAGCACGTTTTATGGCAAAGACTGCCTCCTCATTTCTCGCCCAGCTTCTTCTCGAAATACCATTATTCACATCCCAGAACAACATAGATCGTAGCTTTTTGTCTGCCGCTTCTGTGCCATCTAGCAGCATTCCAAATCCGCCGTTAATTACTTCTCCCCAGCCAACGCCACCACCATTGTGAATAGAGACCCAGGTTGCACCTCTAAAGCTGTCGCCAATAACATTATGGATGGCCATATCTGCAGTGAATTTAGAACCATCATAAATGTTAGATGTTTCCCGGTATGGAGAATCGGTACCTGATACATCGTGGTGGTCGCGACCTAAAATGACTGGACCAATTTCGCCTTTATTGATGGCCTCATTAAATGCAGCTGCAATTTTAATACGTCCTTCGGCATCTGCATAAAGGATACGCGCCTGAGATCCAACTACCAATTTGTTTTCTTGTGCACCTTTAATCCATTGGATGTTGTCGGCCATTTGTTGCTGGATGTCTACAGGTGAATTTTGCATGATATCTTCGAGAACTTTACAAGCAATCTGATCTGTCTTTAATAAATCTTCAGGTTTTCCTGAAGCACAAACCCATCGGAAAGGCCCAAACCCATAATCAAAGCACATCGGACCCATGATGTCTTGAACGTATGATGGGTAGCGAAAGTTAATTCCATCTTCAGCCATCACATCAGCCCCTGCTCGAGATGCTTCAAGTAAGAAGGCATTTCCATAGTCGAAGAAGTATGTTCCTTTTGCGGTGTGTTGGTTTACTGCAGTTGCATGACGGCGGAGGGTGTCTTGAATTTTTTCTTTAAATTCCGCCGGATTATTTGACATCATGTCGTTTGCTTCTTCAAAGCTTAGACCTAAAGGGTAATATCCTCCTGCCCATGGGTTGTGTAATGATGATTGATCAGAACCCAAGTCGATATAGATATTTTCTTTGTAAAATTTTTCCCACACATCAACCACATTACCCTGGTAGGCAATGGAAACTACTTCTTTGTCTTTTTTTGCTTTTTGAACTCGTACACATAATTCGTCTAAATCTGAGATGACTTCATCTACCCAGCCTTGAGAATGTCTTGTGTGAATGGCTTTTGGATTGATTTCGGCGGTTACCGAAATGCAACCTGCAATATTTCCAGCTTTTGGTTGTGCGCCACTCATGCCTCCCAGCCCTGCTGTAAGGAATAACTTTCCTGACAGTCCTTCGCCCGCTTTCGAAATTTTTCTACCGCCATTTAGTAGTGTGATGGTGGTGCCATGAACAATGCCTTGTGGACCTATGTACATATATGAACCTGCAGTCATTTGTCCATATTGACTTACGCCTAAAGCATTAAATTTCTCCCAGTCATCTGGTTTAGAGTAGTTTGGAATCACCATACCATTGGTAACAATTACCCTAGGTGCATCTTTATGTGATGGGAATAAACCCATGGGATGACCAGAGTACATGGCCAGTGTTTGCTCATCAGTCATCTCTGCTAAATATTTCATGCAAAGACGGTATTGGGCCCAGTTTTGGAAAACAGCTCCATTACCTCCATAGGTAATCAATTCATCAGGATGCTGAGCAACAGCATGATCTAAATTATTTTGTATCATCAACATAACCGCTTTTGCTTGTAGCGATTTGCCTGGGTATTCTTCTATATTGCGTGCATGCATTTTGTGTGTTGGCTTATAGCGCAACATGTAAATACGTCCGTAGTCTTCTAATTCTTGCGCAAATTCTGGGGCTAAAACGGCATGATGTTTTTTAGGGAAGTAACGCAAGGCGTTTTTTAGAGCCAGTTTTTTTTCCTCTTTATTGAGGCTGTCTTTGCGTTTCGGTGCGTGATTTAAATTAGTGTTGAATTCATATGCTGGAGGCAATTCGTTTGGAATACCTTCCATCAATTCATGTTTAAACGCTTTTAAAGTCATCATTATTCTTGGTTCTTCTTAATTGAAGTTTTCACTTTATTAAACCCATAAGGGCAGTGCTTACAACTGTTTTGACAGCAATAGCCTCTTTTTAAATGGTACTTTTCTGTATAAACAATATAACCATCTTCCGAATGATAATAATCTTCCGGGTCTAAATTTCTAAATTGAGAAAAGTAACCTGATTCCATAAACAACAAATTTACGATTTTCCCTTGTATATTTGGGGTATGAATTTACCACTTAAGGTGCCACTTCAGAAAGTAACAGATTCACTCTTAGAAGAAAAGGGTCTAAATGTCTTTATAAAGCGCGAGGATCTTATTCATGATCGAATATCGGGAAATAAATGGCGTAAATTGCATTACAATTTAGAAGAGGCAGCTGCAAAAAAATATGCCACCTTGCTGACATTTGGTGGAGCCCATTCCAATCATATTGCTGCAACAGCCTTCGCCGGAAAGCAATTTGGATTTCAAACCATTGGTCTTATTAGAGGCGAGGCAACTCAACCCTTAAATCCTACCTTACAATATGCTGTAGAATGTGGTATGCAGTTGCGTTATGTGAGTCGTGAAGACTATCGAGATAAAACTTCTAAAGTATTTGCAGAAAAATACTTATTAGATTTTAGCGATTGTTATATAATTCCTGAAGGCGGGACCAACTTGCTGGCAGTAAAAGGCTGCGAAGAAATATTAAGTGATGTAGAGATTGATTTTGACTTTGTTTGTTGTGCTGTTGGAACGGGTGGCACCATTTCGGGACTTATTAATTCTTTGAAGCCACATCAAAGGGCTCTGGGTTTTCCTTCACTTAAAGGCGCTGATTTTTTGAACGAAGAGATTGCTAAGTATGTCAGTAATTCACAGTGGACTTTAAATCTAGACCATCATTTTGGGGGCTATGCTAAGGTAAATAGTGCATTAATTGACTTTATAAATTATTTTAAGACAACACATCATATTCCTTTGGATCCGGTTTACACAGGAAAGATGTTGTTTGGCTTGTGGGACTTAATTGAAAAAGACTATTTTCGTAGAGGTTCTACCATCATTGCCATTCATACTGGAGGACTTCAGGGTATAGAGGGTATGAACCAACGAATCAAAAACAAAGGATTACAGATTTTATGAGAACGCTAGTTTACCTGTTTATTGCTTTAGGTTCTATATCTGTTGTGGCTCAAGAAGCCACTTCTGAGGATTACATTCGCAAGTACCATAAAATTGCCATTGATGAGATGCATGCCTATGGGATTCCTGCCAGTATTACCCTGGCTCAGGGCATTTTAGAGTCTGGAAATGGAAATTCAGATTTGGCGCATAAATCAAAAAATCATTTTGGTATTAAGTGCCATAAAAACTGGTCTGGGCATAAAGTATACCACGATGATGACGCCAAAAATGAATGCTTTAGAAAATACAGAAAGGTGTCCGATTCGTATCGAGACCACTCTGAGTTTTTAAAAAATAGAGACCGCTACGCCTTTCTGTTTGATTACAAAATGACCGATTACAATGCTTGGGCAAAAGGCCTCAAAAAGGCGGGCTATGCAACACATCCAGAATATGCCGAAAAGCTCATTAATTTAATAGAGCGCTTTGATTTGGCTCAGTACGATCAAGCCTCAAAATCGGGCAAGAGAAAGGTTAAAAAGCCAAAGCGCAGAGACCGAAAAGAAATCTTTAAAAGCGAGAACGGCTTAAAATATGTTTTGGCCGAAACCGCTGACACCTATGATATTATAGCTACAGAGCAAAGCCTTTGGATGTGGGAGTTGTTGGCCTTTAACGATCGCGAAAAAGACCAGCAGCTGGCTCAGGGCGATTTGGTGTATCTGGAAGTGAAAAAAAAGAAAGCCAAGACAGAATTTCATATCGTTAAAGAGGGTGAAACCCTGCATTTTATTTCTCAGCTTCACGGTATTCAGCTGGCCAAGTTACAATATAAGAATCGGCTTAAAAAAGATCAAAATATTCAGGTCGGACAAAAGTTGTTTTTACGTAAACGAAAGCCTAGAAAATAGAATTTTTTACAGAAGTCAACCTCTTTTTTTAAAAGTTCAATACCCTTATTTTTTCTGTAGACAAGTTCTACATATACTTCTGTTTTTTTAATACAACATTATATTTATGCAAAAAATGAGTGATTTCACCTATTGACAAGCATACAAACAATCACCTACACTTGTTGTGAACTTTAAGCCAAAAAGTCTCTTTCTGAGCCTAACAAAGCGCCTGTGAGTGGACCGCTTAGTTCACCTTCCCATCTGCCTTCTCCATTTCAAATGAATCGTGCGCTCAAAAAGAGCAAACAGCTAATTAAATACTTTAATATAAAATGAATACAAAATTAAAATCAAGAAAGACAAAAAGTGAAAATATTTTTTGTAAAAACTATCAAGATAACGAATATTTGAATATTTTAAGGAAACCTTATTTAGCAATATTTTTGGCATCACTTACATTGTTTGTTTCTTGTTCTAAATATGATAATCATTTGATTGAATCTAATTCGATTGATGAGTTAACTTTAAAGAATATTCATCATAATATTCAAATTGAACTGTCAAATTCAATTTTTTTTAGAAACCACCATAAGTCTATAGAAGAGTTAGATGCAGAAGAACTATATTTAAAAAATTTAGAATATATTAATAATCATACAATCGAAGAATTATTCATAAAAAACAATGTTGATACAGAAATTATTGCTGAGTTGGAATTTTATGAAAATAATAGTGATAACGAAAATGTTTATCAAGAACTTTTAAATAATTTCAATATTGATAGTGAGTTAGAAGCTACGGTTCTTTTAAGTATCATAGAGGTTAAAAAATTGGTTGAACAAGAATTAGAGAACACAATAGAAACAACTATTTCAGAATCTCAAATGCAAAGAATTTCTTGGGGCTGTGGACTTGCAATAGCTGGGACTGTTGGAGCTACAATAGGATTTATTGGTGTCACTGGAGGTACAGGACTTCTATATGCATTGTCAATGAAAGCCCTTGCAACTGCGGCATTAGTTGATGCTTGTGGCGGAGGGGCTTAGAAAGTTTTGAATAAAAAAAAGTAAAATATTAAGATTATGTATAAACTAGATAATGTTTTAATCGCTTTCTTTATAATTATTGAAATTTCAGCAATAGTGCTATATGTTACAAAAGAAATTGATTTAAAGTTATTCTGTATGCTAACGTTATTATCAGTTGGTATGATTATATTACAAAAATACAATCAATTCGAAAAAAATAAACATAAATAACCCTTTGGCAATTAAAGACCACACATCAAGTGTGGGCTTTTTTACTTCATAAAATGAGTGGTATTGCTTATAGTAAGCACATTGAATTATTGTATTTTAGCAATTTAAGATGTAATAATTTGAATTCATTTAAATGAAAATAATATTTAATGAGAGAGTTTATTAAGAAACACTTTTTTTGGTTTGGCTTGGTTCCATTATATCTTGGAGCTGTTATTGTTTGGATGGCCATCTCAAATTATGAAGGCGAGTTTGTAGATGAGGAAAGCATAAGAAATACATTAGGGAACTCATTTTTATATCTACCATAACGATGTCTCCATTCATTTGTCTTTGGTTAAAAGAACCTGTTTTTAAAAAGAAAAAAACAGCAGTAAAATCAATCACCATTCTTTTCATTTTGTTTGTCATGATTTTGGCCCCATTTGTGTTAAAGTCATTTGATTTCACCATCTTAATTGCTCTTTTAATTTCAATATTTCTTGCAGAGTTTGGGGCACGAAAAATGTTAGAAGAGAGAATGAAACATTAGATGTTTTTGTTATAAAATCATTCTACAGCATAATTGTACAGGGTACCAGATTCTCCGGCTGTGATGAAATTGATCTTCCCGTCGAGGTTCATATCTTCTGCAATTCCGGTTGTTTTTCCGTACATCGGAAAACCTTCTACCATTTCGTTTGGTTCTCTAAAAAGATAGGCTTCAGCTGTTTTGGTATCTGTGATGCTAAGATAATGTTCGTTCTTAATATTAAAGAGTTTGGCTGCACTTAAGCTTTCATTTTCAAACGAATAAAGAAGATTCATCTGAGGCCCGTTTACTTTTAGGTCTTCACCTTCAATAAGAATGTGATGTTGCTTGGTATAGGTGTATTGTATGGTTTGATCAAATTCAAATTGAATGCTGTTGTCGATGCTTCCATCAAAAAGAATGTTTTGTTGTGCGCCTTTTTTGTCTATAGCAACAATACGTGTTTCTGCTAGGCTTTTACCTTTTACAACTTGGAGTTTGTTGCTTGAGAAGTCTATTTTTTCTTTTACCTTAACACGTGTTTCGCCACGTCGGTTTAAGATGTTTATCGTTCCGTTTTCTTCAGCCAAAAGGATGTAGTCTCTTCCCCCCACCACAAAGTGTTCTGCCGGGTAAAGGGCCTTGCTTTTGGTTTGCTTTAATTTCCAACCGTTAATTATTTTTCCATTTTTATCGTACATGTAATGGCGCTTACCACAAGAGAGAAGAATTCTATAGTTGCGATTGTTTTCGTAGTCGAAAAGCGATAGCGGCAGGCTTGTGTTTTGTTTTAATGCCATCGGATAAGCGCCCACATCGCGCCCTTTTCGGTCGATTAAAAACAGCTTGCTTTTGGTGTTAAACAGCAGCTGAAGTTTGTTGTTTTTGAAGAGGTCTATTTGCCGAATAGATCCAATAACAGCTTCCTGAAGTTTTCTTTTCCATAGAATTTCTCCCTCTGAAGAAATGAGGTAAAGGTTCAGGTTTTCATCTTGTACAGCAATTTCCCATTTTTGGGTGTAGTGGTTTTTTACCAAGCTCATTTCAGATAGAACAGCTGCTTCCAGTTGTGCTGCCCAAATGGCTCTTGTTTGATTTTCTTTTGAGGCATCGAAATGTAGATAAGCATTTGAGTAGCAATTAGAACCACTAAGGCTAAATTGCATGGCAAAAGATCGTATTGGACTTAAAGCTTCGGTATACTTTTCTATGAATGTGGCTATATTTTTATGAAGATACTTTTGAACCAGCTGCCATGATGACTGATTTTGAACGTAAATAAAATAGTTTGAATCGTAGTTAAGTTCGTCAATGCAGTTTTTGAAATCTGTAGAATGACTTAAAGATTTTTCGGATTTGAAATCATTAATAATACTTTTAAGTAGTGTTGCATCTTCTGCTACCAGCAATTGATTGTTTAGGATGCTGGCATATTCATAGGTCGCAGTTTCTGGCGTATTACATAAATTGCTTAAGTATTTAAGTTCGCTCCATTTAAAGATCTTTTGCTGTCGGTAGTCAAACATTGAGTCTGCATGTGTTGTGATGTAATTTTCGACCTGAGCACCTTTTGCGATGTGAAGTATTAAACCCGAATTTAATGCCGTACTATTTTCAACCAAGAACCATGTTATTTCACTGTCAATCCAGCTTTCAAATTCATCTTTGTGTTCTATTTTTAATAAGCTTAGCTTTTTATCGTACTTGTTTTTTTGATGTTTTTTTACCAAACCATTTATTTGCTGACGTTGGTATTGTTTAAAGTTTTCGAAGCATTTACTTGTGAAAAGCACAGTGTTTTTTGGAAGTACTGACGTTGCAATAAGGTCATGACCTTCGTTGTTTTCGAAAAATTGAAGCTCCTGAGCCAGCGAATCAAAACTTAAGCTTAAACCACTAAACAGCATGCCGTTTTTAAATACATCAATATCCCATTGAAACCATTCAGCTTGATTTTGAATGTTTGAGTTTTGTAATAAGAGCCCCGTACTAATTTTGTCAAAATTTTTAGAATTTATAAAAAGGTTAAAGTCTTCTTTTTTATTTGATGAGTTGTAAATGTTTTCAAAGGACTTGTCTGCGCTTAAATTATTTTCAGTTTTTATTTGTCTGATGGCATCTTGAATGAGAATTTTTTCTGGGCTTATTAATACAAGTCCCATATGTATGCAATAAAATACGCGATCATTTTCAATATTAACTTCTATGATTGTGCTATTGCTATAAGGGTGTTCTTTTGTGTTTGCAAAGTTTTTAAGTCCTATTTCAAGAAGTTGAAATTTGTGTTCTTGATCTTCTGAAGAGGTCGTTGCAAGCCAATTTATAGATTGAGCACCAGTTAAATGTAGTGAGATGAATAAGGGATTGATACTCGTTAAGTGCGATGCATATGTTGTAAGAGCAGAGTCTATTCTTAAAAGCTTTTGCTGATTTAATTCTATTGAAGTTTCTGTTGTTAATAGACCCCATGGTGCGCTTTTCGAAAGTTCTTTTAAACTTTTTGATACATCATTTGTTTCTAAAATTAAAGCTGCGTCAATTGGAATCGCATCTAGTGCGTTGCTTGTCTGTTGCTTGTCTTCTTGACAGGCAAAAAAAGAAATAACGATTAATAAGTATAATGCCCTTTGCATGGTTTTATTTTAAGCTTTTCAAAAATAGAACTATTATTAAATATTTAGGCTTAATTGTTCGGGAAGTAGTCTAAAGCTTTTTCGATGGTATTGACTTACGCCTATTTTTTTTATCGCTGCTCTGTGAGATTTTGTTGGATATCCTTTATTATTTTCCCATTGATATTGAGGGTGTTCCAGGTGAAGTTTTTTCATGAGATCGTCTCTATAGGTTTTCGCTAATATAGAAGCGGCGGCAATGCTTAAGTACTTGCCATCACCCTTAATGATGCAGTGATGCTCTGTTTTATTATATTTTTTAAACCTATTTCCATCAACTAAAATACTGTCAAAAGGATTTTTAATTTGGTCTAGCGCACTATGCATGGCTAAAATGGAGGCATTTAAAATATTTATTTCATCAATTTCTTCATGATCTACAATACCAATTGCATAGGCTATGGCGTGTTCTTTAATTTCAGTTCTAAGTAAATCCCTCTTTTTTTCGCTTAGTTGTTTTGAATCGTTTAGTAATAGGTGTTTAAAGTTTTTCGGTAAAATAACTGCAGCAGCTACAACCGGACCAGCAAGACATCCTCTACCTGCCTCATCACAGCCCACTTCAATTTTGTTTTTGTGTAAGTAGGAAGCTAACATCTATTCATTACTTTTTCTATGCTTTCCCATAGGGCTATAGCTGTTGTATTCCAATTGAAATGTTGTGAATGAATTTGTCCTCTAGAAGAAAGTTCAGCTCTTAACTCGCTGTTGGCATTTAATTTTGTCATGGCATCTGTTATTTCCTTTATTTCAAATGGATTGACAAGTAATGCAGCATCTCCAGCTACCTCAGGCATGGCCGAAACATTAGATGTGATTACCGGACAAGCACATTTCATAGCCTCAATAATTGGCATGCCAAAACCTTCGAAATATGGCACGTAACAAAGTGCAAGTGCCGAAGAATAAAGTTGGTTCAGTTCTTCAGTGTTTTTTCTTCCCGTAAAAATTATGTCCTCTTTGTATGTGAGGTTTTCGAAGCATTTTTTAAGATCATTATTCCACCACATTTTGGCGCCAACGATAAGCAATTTGTTCGAGGATTTGGTTTCAGCTTTGAATGCATCAAATGCAAGGAGAAGTCTTAAAATGTTTTTTCTTGGGTGAAGCGCGCCTACAAAAATGAAGTAGTCTTTACTGTCACTATATTTATTTCTGGTGGCAATCTGGTCTTGTAACCCTATTGGATGGAAATTTGAATTGACGCCATTTAAGCTGAGGTCTATTTTAGACGCATCGATGTTATATGAGTTGCAAATATCTTGTTTTGAATACTCTGAAACTGTTACTATTCGGCTGGCTTTTTTGGCATATTTTTTAAAAAAATAATTGTAGAATATTCTATGAATAAATTTTAGATTTTTTGGATGATGCTTAAAGTTGATGTCGTGAATAACCGCAATAGAAGGGATGTTGCTCTTAAGAGATAGAAATCCGTCAGGCGATAGAAATACATCAGCATTAATTTTTCGAAGTATTTTTGGAATGCGCCACTCAAACCAAATATACCATAAAATAGGGTGCCTTGTAGGAGGACTTATGACCACAGGATGTACATTTTTTTCAAATATAAATTCCTTTGAATAGGGTCTGTCAAATAAAAAGTAAAATTCGTGCTCTGGGTGTGATTTTACGATTCGTGAAAGGGTTTCATAGGTATACCAACCAATACCTTCAAGCTTGTCTTTTAGAAGTAGACGTGTGTTAACCGCAATTCTCATGCGTACAAAAATAGAGTTTTTTGTTGCGCATTAAGTACGAATGTTCTTTTTTTGACGTTGACTTAACTAAGATTTACAATTTCACATGCAGAAAAAGTTTATTACAAACTTATTTTTCTTATTGGTTCTTAACCTTTTAATAAAGCCCTTCTATATACTCGGGATTGATGCTGAAATTATTAATAGAGTGGGAGCAGATACTTACGGTATTTATTTTAGTTTATTCAATTTCTCCTTTCTTTTCAATATTTTTCTTGATTTTGGGATCAATAATTTTAACACTAAAAATGTTGCTCAAAACGAACACCTTTTATCCAAATATTTTTCTAAACTGTTCAGTTTAAAGCTCCTTCTTGTTTTAGCTTATGTATTTTTCACAATCAGTGCTGGTTTTATTTGGGGCTATTCTAATTATGCTTTAAAGTTGTTGTTGATGTTAGCTTTTAATCAGGGTTTAGTAGCTATTATTTTGTATTTAAGATCCAACCTAAGTGGCATACAAATGTTCGTAAAGGATAGTATGATTTCGGTTTTAGATCGTTTTTTAATGATTCTTTTTTGTTCGGTATTGTTATGGGGTAATGTGACGGATCGGCCCTTTGAAATAGAGTGGTTTATTTACACACAAACACTTTCGTATACAATAACCTTGTTTGTTGCTTTATTTTGGGTTTGGCAGAAATCTGCTTTTGTGAAAATAAAGTACAATCATTTATTTTCTTTTGCCATCATCAAGCAAAGTGCGCCCTATGCATTATTAATTTTATTAATGACTTTTTATTACAGAAGTGATTCGGTTATGTTAGAGAAACTGCTTGATGATGGAAGTAGACAAGCTGGTTATTATGCTCAAGCTTATCGGTTCTTTGAAGCCGGAAATATGGTTGCCTATTTGTTTTCAGTTTTATTGTTACCTATTTTCTCTAAAATGATTAAGGAGAAACAAGTTTTAAATGGGATTATAGACATCTCATTTAAGATGATGTTCTCTGGTGCTATTATATTAAGTGTGTTATGCTTTCAGTTTGGTGAAGAAATTTTAAATTGGAGGTACCATGATTTGAGTCATCAATCTGTACATCTGTTTTCTGTATTGATGTTTTGTTTTGTTTGCATTTCTTCTACTTATGTTTTTGGAACTTTACTAACTGCAAATGGCGATTTAAGAGTGCTGAATTTGTTGGCAGGTTCTGCAGTTGTTGTTAATATCGGTTTAAACTTATTGTTTATTCCAAAGTGGCAAGCATTAGGCTCAGCAGTTGCAAGTTTAATAACACAATTAATGGTTTCTATTGTACAGATCATCATCTCAAAAAAGAAGTTTGATATCCGTACAACTTTTATTGGCTTTACTCAGTTCCTCTGTTTTGTATTTGGCGTTTTGAGTATTTCTTATCTTTCTTATTTCTATGTTTCAAATTGGGTTTTAGCAATGGGTGTATTCGTTTTAAGTTCATTTGCTTTTGCTTCGTTTATTCGCATGATTCCGATAAAACGTATGATGTATATTGTGAGAAATGAATAAGAATGGCATGTTTGTAAAGCCTTTTTTGCGTACTGTGCAAACCTGTTGATTAGTTGTATATTTGGATGAAATTAAATTAAATAACTATGAGTAAAGCGTCCCTGTCTAATTCCGGAAATATTATATTAGATTTATATCAATGGCGGAAACCTTTAGTGATTTTCACTTTAATTGCTTCTGTTTTAGCTGCAGTTGTTTCATCGCCTTTGATTATAACGCCTAAATTTAAATCTACAGCCGTTATTTATCCAACCACTACAAATTCTATTTCACAAGCATTACTAGTTGAGCACAATCCATATCGTAAGGATGTTCTAGAGTTTGGTGAGGAGTTGGAAGCAGAACGTCTGCTTCAGATTTTAAATTCTGATGAGATGCAGAATCGCATTATTGAAGAATTTAATTTGTTTGAGCATTATGAAATACATCCAGAAGATCAACATGCTAAAACCTGGATGAATTTAGAGTTTGATGATCACTTTAGTTTTAAGCGTACAGAATTGATGTCTATTGAGATTGAAGTTTTGGATGAGAATCCTGAGCTTGCAGCTGCCATGTCTAATCGTGTGGTTGATTTAATTGATGTGGTCGTTAAACGGGTAAAGAGAGAACGTGCTGAACAAGCAGTGGTTATTTTAGAGCGAAGAGATGAAGAGCTCACCAGTCGTTTGTTCACAATACACGATTCATTAGAAGTGTTACGCATCCATGGAGTTCTTGACGTTTCATTACAAGCTGAAAGATTAACAGAATATTATGCGCAAGCACTGTCTAAAGGAAATACAACAGGAGCTGCAGCATTAAAAAAAGAATTTAGTCATTTGGCTCAATATGGAGGCGCTTATTACCGATTGTTTGAAGAGTTAGAATTGGTTCAAGAGCAATTAGAAATTATTCGCCTCGAAAAAGAAAATATTCGTGTTGAACTTGATGCAGAGCTTACAAATAGATTTGTCATTAACAGAGCTTTTGCTGCTGATAAAAAATCTTATCCAATACGATGGCTCATTGTGTTCATGTCTGGTATGGCAACTTTTGTAATGACTCTATTGCTTTTGTATATCCGTCAAACCATATCAACTTCAGATCTTGCTTAAGAAATACAGTTCATATCTCTTTTTATTAGCTCTTGTTTCTTTTGTTGTATCTAACACTTATTTGATTGGTAATGAGCGGTATTGGGGCATGTTAATTCCTCTACTTTTAGCGGTAATTACTATGGCCTTATTGCGTTTGGATTTACTTTTAACTACAGTTGCTTTTTTAACCCCTTTATCTACAAGCTTAAAAGAATTGGGTATTTATAATCCTATAGGTGTTGAAATGGCATTACCAACAGAGCCTTTACTTTTCGGGTTAATGATTGTTGCCTGGGTTAAGATGTTTAGTGATAAGACACTTTTTAAAGGATTGTATACCCATCCAATTTCCATTGCTATTGGTGCTTATTTGTTTTGGCTATTGTTTACCTCAATAAGCAGTTCGATGCCTATAGTTTCTTTAAAATTATTAGTTACCAGGTTGTGGTTTATTAGCAGCTTTTATGTTTTGGCATATGCTTGGTTTCAGAAAAAGTCTAATGTGCATCGCTTTGTTAAAGCTTATTTAACAGGGCTTTCTTTGGTTGCTTTATATACGATAGTTCAGCATTCAGCTAAGGGGTTTGAACATGAGGTAGCACACTGGGTGATGTCTCCATTTTTTAAAGACCATACCTCTTATGGAATGGCTTTAGCGCTTCTATTACCCTTTTCATATTATTTGACAAAATTCAGTGATACTCAAGCCATCAAATTGATTTTCACTTTTGTATTTATACTGTTAATTATTGCATTGATATTATCTTACACAAGAGCTGCTTGGTTGAGTTGCGTTTTGGCATTGTGTGTTTATATTATTATGAAACTTAGAATACGTTTTTCTTTACTACTTTCATCACTCATCTTTTCTACAAGTTTTATTTTAATATTTCAAACAGATATTTTAATGTTACTTGAAAAGAATAGTCAGGATTCATCAGACAGTTTTGTAGAACATATAGAGTCTATGTCAAATATAACCACTGATGCTTCAAATTTAGAACGTATTAATAGATGGAAGTCAGCAATACGACTTTTTGAAGATCGCCCTCATTTGGGGTGGGGACCAGGTACTTACCAGTTTCATTATGCGCCTTATCAAAATTATTATGAGAAAACTGTTATAAGTACAAATGCTGGAGATATGGGTAATGCGCATAGTGAGTATTTAAGTGCTTTGTCAGAAACAGGTTGGCCTGGTCTTCTTATTTTTTTGTTATTTATTACCACAGTTTTTTTTAATGCCATTGTCTTGTATCCTCAGTTAGAAGACAAAAAAGAACAGTGGATGTTGATGGCCTGCATTTTGGGATTAGTGACTTATTTTAGCCATGCTATTTTAAATAATTTTTTAGATAT
Organism: Bacteroidetes bacterium MED-G21; assembly: GCA_002457305.1. Lineage (GTDB taxonomy): Bacteria > Bacteroidota > Bacteroidia > Flavobacteriales > UBA7430 > MED-G21. Next base: position 39,704 of record NTKG01000001.1, read on the forward strand.
GGATAAGGCTTCAGTACCTATTTGGGCTTTTGTTGCTCTTATTGTGGTGTTAGATGTAAATCATAAAAACAAAAGAATTGAAGCGTAAAAAAAAGAGGGCTTTAAGCCCCCTTTTTATGAGTTTTGTAATGATTTATGATTTAACGCGCTCTTGATAAGCTCCTTTTACAGTGTCAATTTTAATTTTATCTCCTTCATTGATGAAAAGGGGTACATTTACATTTGCTCCAGTTTCTACAGTTGCTGGTTTTGTTGCATTTGTAGCAGTATTCCCTTTTTCTCCTGGTTCAGTATATGTAATTTCCAGTACAACAGATGAAGGTAGGTCGCAGGTAAGTGGGTTTTCTTCATCTGCGTCAAATACGACTTCTACAATTTGTCCTTCTTTCATAAATTCATGACCTCCAACCATTGTTTTTTCAAGAAATATTTGTTCAAAGGTGTCGGTATTCATAAAGTGAAAACCACTGTCTTCAGAATATAAATATTGGTATTTTCTTGTCTCTACTCTTACAGCCTCAATTTTAGCACCTGAAGGAAATGTGTTTTCTAACACTTTTCCGCTTGTTAGACTTTTTAGTTTTGTTCTAACAAAAGCAGGTCCTTTTCCCGGTTTTACATGCAGGAATTCTATAATTTTAAATAAGTCATGGTTGTGTTTTATACATAAACCATTTTTGATGTCTGAAGTACTTGCCATAATGATAAATTTAAGTTGTCAAGATATTAATTTTTTATAAGCTAATTATTTAAATAAAGTTACCTATGTCTAAGCTCTTTTTACAGAAAGAGAATTCATCTTCTATATGATTAGAGCACACAATGACGAGTTTATTTTTTGAATATTCTTTTGCTAAATTTTTATACCATTCTATGCCTTTTGCGTCAAGATTAGAGCATGGTTCGTCTAAAAGAACAACAGAAACCTCGCTAAGCCAAGCAAGAGCTAACTTTAATCGTTGCTTCATGCCAGAAGAAAAGTTTTTAATTTGTTTGTCTTTTGCTTCCTCCAAATATGCGATTTTAATTAAGTCGTGTTGTGAAACGCCTTTTTGAAGAGGTTTAAATTTAATATAAAACGAAACAAATTCTTCCAGATACATTTCTTCAATTAATTCATAATAAGGTGCTGTATATGCAATATGATTTGACCAGTTTTCGGTGGCAATATGATTTGAGTTGATCTGGAGTTTAAGCTCTCCCTCAGTAGGTGTTAAAAATCCAGAAAGAATTTTTAGTAGTGTAGATTTTCCCGAACCATTGGGTCCTTGAATGACATAAGATCCAGGTATTTCAAATTGATAATTTGCATTTCGAAACACCCAGTCTCTATTAAACTTTTTAGCAATATTTATAAGACTTAATGACACTTACTTATAGGAGTATCCTTTCATTATACCTCGTTCTGATGTTTCAATAAAACTTAAAATTTTCTCTTTTTCTTTAGATTTGCTAAACTCTTTATCAATTGATTTTACAGCTTGAGAAATATTTTGATTTGACTGGAATAACTGACGATAAATGTTTTGTATTTCAGAAATTTTATCTGTTCCAAAGCCCCTTCTTTGAAGTCCTATTGAATTAATACCAACAAAAGAAGCGGGTTCTTTTGCTGCTTTTACAAATGGTGGAATATCTTTTCGAATTAATGTGCCTCCAGAAATGATAGAGTTTTCGCCAATTTTAACAAATTGGTGAACTGCACAGAGCCCTCCTAAAATCACATAATCTTCTAGTTTTACATGTCCTGCTATAGCTACACTGTTTGCGATGACACAATGATTTCCGATAATACAATCATGAGCCACATGGGAATAGGCCATAAGTAAACAATGGTCACCAACAATTGTTTGTCCTGAGGCACTTGTTCCACGATTAACGGTGACACACTCCCTAATTGAAGTGTAATCTCCAATGCGTGCGATACTTTGTTCTCCACCAAATTTTAAATCTTGTGGAATCGCAGAGATGACTGCGCCAGGGAAAATCCTGCAATTTTTCCCAATACGAGCGCCTTCCATAATGGTAACATTAGAACTGATCCATGTGCCTTCGCCAATTTCAACATTTTTATTTATTGTTGTAAAAGGTTCGATGATGACATTCTTTCCGATTTTTGCATCGGGATGAATAAAAGAAAGCGGTTGCTTCATATTAATTTTTTTTAACAATTTGAGCCATTAGTTCGCCCTCCATAACTAATTTTTCACCTACAAAAGCTTTACCAAACATATGACATATGCCTCGTCTTATTGGACTTACTAACTCCATTTCGAATATTAAAGTATCTCCTGGAAGAACTTTTTGTTTAAATTTAACTTTGTCAATTTTCATAAAATATGTTAAATAGTTTTCTGGATCAGGAACGGTTTTGAGAACCAGTATCCCTCCAGCCTGAGCCATAGCTTCAATTTGAAGCACTCCAGGCATAACAGGAGCACCGGGGAAGTGCCCTTGAAAAAAGGGTTCGTTCATAGTCACATTCTTTACGCCCACGACTTTAGTATCTGTTAATTCAATAATTTTATCTACCAATAAAAATGGTGGACGGTGAGGTAGTGTTTCCATGATTTGATGAATATCCATCACTGGACTTTTATCAGCATCGTAATGTGGGGCTTTATTTTTGTTTTTTTTAATTAGGTCTTTCATGATTTTTGAAAATGTAGTATTGATTAAATGACCAGGTTTGTGGGCAATAATTTTTCCTTTTATTGGCATTCCGATAAGCATTAAATCTCCAACGACATCAAGTAACTTATGTCTTGCTGCTTCATTGGTGTAGTTAAGTTTTACGTTATTTAAGTAACCATCTTTAGAGATTTTAATTGATTTTTTATTGAATAGTTTTGAAAGTCTTTTTAATTCGCCTTCACCTATTTCTCTTTCAACATAAACGATGGCATTATTTAGATCACCTCCTTTTATAAGGCCATTTTTTGAAAGTAATTCTAGTTCATGTAAAAAACAAAATGTTCGAGCATCAGCAAATTCGGTTTCAAACTGCTCAATATTTTTTAATTCTGCTGTTTGTTTTCCTAAAACTTTAGATTTATAGTCGATTTCAATACTAATGTTAAAATCATTTGCAGGTAATGCTTGAATTTTGGCTCCAGTTTCTGGATCTTCAAAATTTATTTCTTCTTTAATAACTAAATACTTTCGTATTGCATTTTGTTTATGAAGTTGAGCCTTTTTTAAGCATTTTATGAATTCATATGAACTTCCGTCAAAAATAGGAAGCTCTTCTGAATTAATCTCAACTAAAATGTTGTCAATTTTTAAGCCTGCACATGCAGCTAAAACATGCTCAGGAGTTTGAATTTTAATTCCATTTTTACTGATGGTAGTACTTCTTTCAGTATCAGTAACATAAGATGCATTTGCTTCAATTATTGGCTGTGATTTATGGTCGATTCGTTTAAATGAAATACCATGGTTTACAGGTGCAGGTTTAAAAGTTAAGGTTACTTTATTGCCTGTATGTAAACCAACACCACTAATACTTACCTCATTTTTTATAGTTTGTTGATGCTCCATTTGTTACAATATGAATTCTTTTTCTAATTTTTCAATTCTTTTTGCAAGCATTGGTAGTTGTCTAAAAAATATGTAAGAGCGTTGAAAGTCTTTTAGGTTAAAAGCTAATGGGCCTTGAAGAATTTCCCCATCTTTTTTTACACTTTTTGCGATTCCTGTTTTACCAGCAATTTTAACATGATTTGCGATTGAAAGGTGACCGGCTATGGCAACTTGGCCACCAATCATACAGTTTTTTCCAACTTTACTCGAACCTGCTATAGCAGTATGCGAAGCAATAACAGTATTTTCTCCAATTTCTACATTGTGAGCTACTTGAATCATATTATCAAGTTTAACACCTTTATGTATTATTGTTGATCCCATAGTCGCTCTGTCAATACAAGTATTAGCTCCAATTTCAACACCTTCTTTAATGATGACATTTCCAATTTGAGGAATTTTATCATAAGCTTTGTCAGTATTTGGAGTAAATCCAAATCCATCTGATCCTATTATTGAACCAGAATGTATGGTGCTGTTTTTATCGATACGACAGTTATTGTATACTTTTACTCCGGAATATAGTGTGCTGTTATTTTTAATTATGACATCATCTCCTATATAGCAATGAGGGTAAATATTGACGTTTTCGCCAATACGGACATTTTTACCAATGTAGGCAAAAGCACCGATGTAAATATTTTTGCCAATTTCTGCTGTTTCATCAATGAAACATGGTTGTTCTATACCCTCTTTTTTCTTTTGAAGATCCTCAACTACTTGAAGCAATTGTGCAAAAGAAGCGTATGCATCTTTAACTTTAATAAGTGTTATGTTGAGTTGTTGATGAGGTACGAAATTTTTATTTACGATTACTGCAGAAGACTTCGTTTTATAAAGGTGTTTATTATATTTTGGGTTTGATAAAAATGATAAGGAATGTTCGCGTCCTTCTTCTATTTTAGAGAGTTGATTGATGCAAATATTTGGGTTTCCTATAACTTCACCATTAAGCATTTCTGCAATTTCACTTGTTGTAAATTCCATACGCAACTAAATTACAATTTTTCTATATGATACAATCTTTTGGATAGCACAGAAAATGTTTTGTAACCGTTTGTCCTAAAACTGATATGTTTAGTTGGTCAGCTGCTTCTGCAATATCCATAATTCTACCATCTTTATAAAGTAAATTTATTTTATCCTTTTTGGGGTTATAGGCCTTATTTTCTATTTGATTTGTAAAGACTAAATGTGAGCAGTTTTGTGAATCAATACCGTAAATTTTTGCTGCTTTATGCTTTATCTTATTAATGTACGAAATGTCAAATTTATTGTTTTGAAGTTCAATTTTTAGCAGTTTTCTCTCAATAATGTTTTTGCTAAGAACTGATAATACAGTATCTGGGTGTTGAGTCCATTCTTTGATAGAACTCATAATGTCAATATCATCGAGTTGACAAAATAAACCCAATAGTTTAGGGTTGGTGTTGAAATTTTCGAGTGAATGATTGTTTTGTAAAAATTCTCGTAATGCTGAAGTGCTAAAGATATCTACCCCATTTTTTACTAGTGATTTAGCTCTTTTTAATGCTTCAACTAAACTGAATTCTGCCGATAAAACAGTTTTGTGAAGGTATACTTGCCAGTACATGAGTCTACGAGCAATAATAAATTTTTCAATCGAATAAATAGCTTTAGCATCTACGACTAGATGACCATTACTTACATTGAGCATACTAATTATTCGATCTGCATTAATAATCCCTTCAGATACGCCAGAATAAAAGCTATCTCTTTTAAGGTAGTCAAGTCGATCCACATCTAATTGACTTGAGATAAGTTGGTGTAAAAATGCTTTTGAGTATTCATTTCTAAATATTTTGATTGCTAGAGACAATTTTCCTTTAAATTCCTCGTTAAGTTTGTCCATGATTAACATAGAGATATTTTCGTGGTTTATTCCGGATACAATACTGTGCTCTAAAGCATGTGAAAATGGACCGTGCCCCACATCATGTAGAAGAATTGCGATGAGTACTGCTTGTTCTTCCTCTGAAGTGATTTCGTGGCCTTTACTTTTTAGTGTTGAAATTGCTTTTTGCATTAGATGCATAGCGCCTAGTGCATGGTGAAATCTTGTGTGATAAGCTCCAGGATATACCAGATAAGTTAGTCCTAACTGAGAAATGCGACGTAATCTTTGAAAATAGGGGTGTTCTAAGAGATTAAAAATGAGATCGTCAGAGATGTTGGTAAACCCATAAATTGGGTCGTTAATAATTTTTGTTTTATTGGCATTGTTGGCCTTCAATTTTAGTAATTTTAGTCAGATTAGTATAAAAAACTAAATTAGTAAATATATATGGAAAAAGTGAAGATACTTTGGGTGGATGATGAAATTGAATTATTGAAACCTCATATTCTGTTTTTAGAGCGTAAAGGTTATGTTTTAGCAACTGCAAATAACGGAGAAGATGCTTTGGATATGATTGATAATGAGGCGTATGATATTATTTTTTTAGATGAGAATATGCCTGGGATTTCTGGTCTAGAGACTTTGTCTCTAATTTATGAAAATCATAATATACCCGTAGTAATGATTACCAAAAGTGAAGAAGAGTACATTATGGAAGAAGCTTTGGGATCAAAAATATCCGATTATCTCATCAAGCCTGTAAATCCGCATCAAATATTACTTTCTCTTAAGAAAAATTTAGACACCAAGCGTTTGGTAAATGAAAAGGTGACATCAAATTACCAAAAAGAGTTCCGAGAAATTAGTATGGCTTTATTAGATGTCCGAAGCTTGAAAGAATGGATAGAGATTTATCAGAAACTTGTTCATTGGGAAGTAGAATTGGATAAAATTAACGCTTCTGGGATGCTTGAAATTCTAGAAATGCAAAAAAATGAAGCCAATTCACAGTTTTTTAAATATGTAAAGTCTCATTATAAATCATGGTTAAAAGATGGCGATGAAACACCTATACTTTCTCATACTTTAATGAAGGAAAAGGTGTTTCCGAATTTATCAAATGATAAATCAAGCTTTTTTCTGCTTATTGATAATTTGAGATATGATCAGTGGAAAATACTTCAACCTATCATAGAAGAGTGGTTTACAGTAGATGAAGAGTCTACTTTTTGCAGTATTTTGCCTACAGCAACTCAATATTCCAGAAATTCTATTTTTTCTGGCTTGACCCCTTTAGATATTTCAAAGCGATTTCCCCACTTATGGAAAAATGATCATGAAGAAGGTGGAAAAAATTTATATGAAAAGGAGTTTTTAGAAGATCAAATGCAGCGGTTAGGAATAGGTGAAAATAAGATGGTTTATCATAAAGTAGTGAAACAGCAATATGGAGAGAAGTTGGTTCAGCAGTTTAATAATTTACTTCAAAATGATTTAAATGTTATTGTATACAATTTTGTAGATATGCTTTCGCACTCAAAAACTGATATGGATATGATTAGGGAGTTAGCAGGAAACGATAAGTCATATAGAGCTTTAACCAAAACTTGGTTTGAAAACTCAAGTCTGTTAGAGATGCTTAAGAAGATTGCAGATAGTGGTTCTTGTCTTTTTTTAACTACCGATCATGGGACAATCAATGTTGGTGTGCCATCAAAAGTTATAGGGGATAGAGAAACATCTGCAAATTTGAGATATAAATCAGGGAAAAGACTCCAGTATCAAGTTAAAGATGTGATGGTTATGGAAAATCCTGAGGAGTATTTTTTACCCGCCGCAAATTTGACTTCAAGTTTTATCTTTGCTAAAGAAAATTTGTACTTAACATATCCGAATAATTACAATCATTTCGTGAAGTATTTTAGAGACACCTATCAACATGGAGGTGTCTCTATGGAAGAGATGATTTGTCCTTTTATTCGATTATCACCTAAATAAATGAGAGTAATTATAAATTCTATTGAAGAATTGCCTGATTTGGCAGCAAAGATTACAAAAGCGTATTCAAACAAAGTCATAGCGTTTTATGGAGAGATGAGTGCAGGTAAAACCACATTTATTAAATATTTGTGTCAAGAGTTAGGTGTGGATCCATCTTTGGTTAATAGCCCAACTTATAGTATGGTAAATGAATATGAAACTCGTGGTGATCAACTTATTTTTCATTTCGATTTTTATAGAATAAAAGATGAAAATGAAGCTTATGATATGGGTTATGAGAATTATTTTTATTCGAATCATTACTGTTTTATTGAATGGCCGGAAAAAATTACTAACTTATTACCTGAAAAGCTGTTGCGGATTCATATCGAGTCTGAGGCAAATATGCGTATATTTACAATAGAAGAAATTAAGTCCTAAAAATGAGTAAGCCTGATATTTTAAGTTTTTTAAATGATGAGTTTTTGATGCCACAACCTGAAGTGCTTGAGCATTCTACAAAGAGGGAGTCTCTTTTTATTGGTATTCCAAAAGAATGTGCCTTTCAAGAAAAAAGAGTACCCTTGGTTCCAGAGGCAGTTGCATTATTAGTGAGTAATGGTCATAAAGTACATGTAGAGTCTAATTCCGGAATTTCAAGCTCATTTACAGACCAAGAGTACAGTGAAGCTGGTGCAAAAATATGTCTTAATGTTAAGGAGGTGTATGAAGCAGATATTATACTTAAAGTTGAACCACCATCACTTCAGGAATTGGATTACTTTAAACATAATCAGTGTTTGATTTCTGCACTTCAGTTAAAGACTCAGAAGGCAGAATATTTTAAAAAATTGATGGATAAGAAGGTTACAGCAGTTGCTTTTGATTATATCAAAGACGAAGAACAGGTTTTTCCTATTGTTCGATCAATGGGTGAAATAGCAGGTACCTCATCGATACTTATTGCTGCTGAATTGTTGACTACTTTTTCAGGTGGTAGAGGTCTTCTTATGGGAGGGATTCCTGGTGTTAAACCTACCCGTGTTGTGATTATAGGTGCAGGGACGGTTGCTGAGTATGCCGCTCGTTCTGCTGTAGGTTTAGGTGCATTGGTGAGTGTGTTTGACAACTCAGTTGCACGTTTACGAAGAATGCAAAGTGACTTAAATTTCCCAATAGCAACGTCCATTATGCAACCCAAAGTTTTAGAGAAAGCATTAAAAAGAGCCGATGTGGCTATTGGTGCTTTGAGGGCTAAAGAGGGCAGAACACCATGTGTTATTTCTGATGAAATGGTTCAAAAAATGAAGCCTAAGTCAGTGATTGTAGATGTAAGTATTGATCAGGGTGGATGTTTTGAAACTTCAGAGCTTACTACGCATGAATCCCCCACTTTTATTAAGCATGACGTTATTCACTATGGTGTTCCTAATATTGCTTCGCGTGTTGCAAAAACCGCTTCTTTTTCTTTGAGTAACATCTTAGCTCCCCTCCTTTTACAAGTTGGAGAAGGTGGAGGTGTAAAAGGTATGCTATTGCGATCTCCAAATATTAGAGGAGGTGTATATGTTTACAACGGCATCATTACAAATAGGGGTATTGGAGCTTGGTTTGATTTGCCGCATAAAGAAATACGACTTCTTTTGGGTCATTAATTTAGAGCTGTGTTAAGAAGATTCTTTTTATATCTAATTGGTGTTGGTTTTGGTGTCATTGTATCTATTTTCTTTTTTGGAGATCGAGATATTGAATTCTCTTATTTGCCAAATGCGCGTACTTTAAAACATTTGCGAGGTCAATCGTTTCAGTTTTCAGAAATGGCACTTTGTCAGCTAGATTGCATAAATATGTCGCAGAGTTCATTTGAACAGATATTTTACGATACAGATTTAGATGTAGATTTTGGTGGGAGTGATGTAAGTGCAAATTGTAGCAGGTATCTTATTGAAGTTACGGGACAAAAGTTTTCTAAATTTAATATTAATGATTGTGATAGTACGTCTACTTTACTTAATATAGATCTAACAGGTTGTAAATGTCTATAACTGTTTTTTAATTCGATTTTCTTCTTTTTATTTCCTGTATAATAAGATTCAATTCCCTACCCGTTTGCCCAGCAATGGATCTGTTTTCTTCTGCTCTACGAATAAGGTAAGGTAGGACTTCTTTAACCGGTCCGTATGGTACATATTTGACTGTATTGTATCCTTTGTCAGCCAAGTTATAGCTTATGTGATCACTCATTCCAAGGAGCTGAGAAAAGTATATTTTTGGATTATTCCTTTCAATATTATACAGTTGCATAAGACGCGTTAAGAGTAGAGAACTTTCTTCGTTATGCGTTCCTGCACAAATAGAAATTCCATAAATATTCTCACAAGCATATTCTAAAGCTGAGTCATAATCTTCGTTACATGCTTCTTTGTTAGGTTGAATAGGTGTTGGGTAATCCATTTTTTTTGCCCGTTCATTTTCTTTTTCAAGATAGGCTCCTCTGACTAATTTTACACCAATAAAGTATCCTTCCTCTTTAGAGTCTTCATGTATTTTTTTCAAATAATCTAATCGATCGTGTCGATACATTTGAATTGTATTGTATATGATGGCTTGTTCTTTATTAAAGGTTTTCATCATCGTTTCAACAATAGAGTCAATAGCATCCTGAATCCAACTTTCCTCGGCATCAATCATGATTGGTATTTTGTATTGATGTGCTTTTTTGCAGATTTTATTAATGCGATGAATGACGCGATCGTATTCTTGTTGTTCTTCAGTATTAAGTTCTTCGTTGAGGTTTATTTTTTCAAGTAATTGGAATCTTGCAAGACCTGTAATTTTAAATACGGCAAAGGGGATGTTTTTATTTTTATGGGCAAAATTAAGTACAGCAATTGTTTGCTCCATTGTTTTTTTGAAGTCTTTTTCTGATGCTTTTCCTTCTACAGAATAATCTAAAATAGTTGCAATATTATGCATGGCTAGTTCGTCAATTTTATCAGAACAATTCTCTATACTTTCACCACCACAAAATTGCTGAAAAATCGTGCTTTTGATCAATCTAGTGATTGGAATATGCATTTTGATTGCCACATTAGCAATTTCACCTCCTAGTTTAGATAGAAGAGGCTTACCCATTAATTTAAATAGGTAATATGCTTTTCGAAGTTGTGATTTTGATTTCGATCGAAAGGCTATTTCTGTGTCATCAAAGGAGATCATACCTATGGTTTTCTTTCGCAAATATACTATTAAAGCTCCTAATTCTTTTATTAGATGTTCTTCGATTATTTAACTTTGTTTTAAGGATGTCTTCGTAGCTTTTTTATCTTTGTGTCTAGAATTAAGATTCACCCTGTGGAAATACAATCAGATAAGTATTCTATTTATATTGGAAATGATATTTTACAAGAATTTAATGCGATTCTTGAAGATTATCAAGAACAGTATTCTAAGGTTTTTATTTTTTGCGATGAAAATTCTTCTCAGTTATGTTTGCCTTATCTTATAGAACATGTTCCTATGCTTATTGGTGCAGAGTTAATAGAGATTGAATCTGGTGAGGATAATAAAACCCTCTCCATTTGTAATGATGTCTGGAAAACTCTAAGTGAATCCAATGCTGATCGAAATGCGTTTATTGTTAATTTAGGTGGTGGCGTAGTCTGTGATATGGGGGGTATGATTGCCTCATTATACAAAAGAGGGATTCGTTTTTTTCATATTCCAACCACGCTTTTGTCTCAGGTAGATGCATCCGTAGGCGGTAAGTTAGCGGTTGATTTAGATGGTCATAAAAATCAAATAGGCTTGTTTAGAAATCCAGATTTGGTACTTATCGTTCCTGAATTTCTTAAAACCTTACCAGAAAGACATTGGATGAGTGGTATGGCAGAGGTCTATAAACATGCTTTAATTTCGGATGCATCATACTGGTCTTTTTTAGAGCATGTGGATGTAAAAGATGAAGATGCCTTATTGTCTCTCCTTAACCAATCCATTTCTATAAAAAATAATATTGTTCTTCAGGATTGGGAAGAGAAAGGTTTGCGTAAAACATTAAATTTTGGCCATACCATAGGGCACGCAATAGAAAGTCAGGCTTTATTAAAAGGTCGTGATTTACTTCATGGGGAGGCTATTGCTATAGGAATGGTTGTAGAGACCTTTTTATCTGAAATGACAAATGGCTTAAAGACAGATGTCTCTAGTGTTATTCGAAAAAAAATTCAAAATGTTTTTTCATTAACTCAAATTGACGAGCGCGAATTTTCGGAATTGATTGAATGGATGAGGAATGATAAAAAAAATGATGCTTCTGAAATTAATTTCACCTTACTCAAAGATATAGGGCAGGCTGAATTTAATAAGGTATGTTCTGTAGATCAGATTGAGCAGGCTATCAAAATGTATAATACCCTTTTATCGTGAACGCCAAAATTCAAATAACAAGTCCATTAATTAATGGCAAGGTTCATTTAACTGGTTCAAAGAGCATATCAAATCGATTGCTTATTCTACAAGCGTTATCGGGGAATAATAATGTATTAAAAAATCTTTCAGATTCTGATGACACGACTGTACTGCAAAAAGCATTGTCTTCACAATACACGACTATAGACGTCGGGATTGCTGGAACGGCGATGCGTTTTTTAACAGCATATTATACCCTTAGAGGTTCTGAAGTGATTCTTACAGGTGCATCAAGAATGAAACAACGTCCTATTAAAGGTTTGGTCGATGCCCTTTGTTATTTAGGTGCTGATATTGAGTATATGGAACATGAAGGATTTCCTCCTTTAAAAATTAAGGGAGGCAATTTGAAGGGTGGCTTACTCCAAATGAAGGCTGATGTTTCCAGTCAGTTTATTTCTGCCATTTTAATGATAGCGCCCTATTTTGAAAAAGGAATTCAATTGAAATTGATTGGAGAGGTTTTATCTCGACCTTATATTGAAATGACATTGAATTTAATGGAAAAACAAGGTGTGCCTTATCAATGGGTGGGGGATACAATTTCTATTCTTCCTGGTGCTTACCAAAATAATATTACTCGAGTAGAATCTGACTGGTCTTCTATATCTTACATGTTTGAGTTGGTGGCTTTGAGTGATTCTGGATGTATTCAACTTACTCAGGTAGATGAGCATTCGGTTCAAGGTGATCAGGAAGGGATGCGGTATTTCGACCTGTTGGGGGTTGATTCTACTATTGAACAGGGTATTTTAACACTTCGTAAAAGGTTTGATTTTGAGCTTCCGAAATGTTTGGAATTAGATTGTTTAAAGACCCCAGATCTTGCTCAAACATTAGCTGCAACAGCTTGTGGTATGGGTGTGCGAATGAAACTTACCGGTTTAAAAAGTTTGCCTATTAAAGAAACCGATCGTTTAATGGCATTAAAAAATGAGCTTGAAAAATGTGGAGCTCAGGTTCAGATTATAAATAATGAGGCTTTGGATATTATTCCTGGAACCGAACTTTTGAATCGAAGTTTTAATTTTGAAACCTATGGCGACCATCGTATGGCACTATGTTTAGCCCCTTTGGCTTTAAAAGCTAAGTCGGTGCATCTTAATAACCCAATGGTGGTAAATAAATCTTATAAATCATATTGGGAGGATTTAAAAACTCTTTCATTTAACATTCAATTAAAAACATAAATGATATAATTATGAATTTTCGCGATGTACTTACAGTAACACTAACTCTTTTTGCAGTTATAGATATTTTGGGCTCCATTCCAATTATAATTGGCTTAAGATCTAAGATGGGACATATCCAGTCAGAAAAGGCAACGCTGGTTTCTGGATTGATTATGATTTTATTTCTATTTGTAGGAGAACGACTACTTAATTTAATAGGAATTGATATTGCCTCTTTTGCATTAGCAGGTGCCTTTGTTATTTTTCTATTGGCATTAGAGATGATTTTGAATATTGAACTTTTTAAGTCTGATGAAGGGGATACTTCAGGTAGTATTGTACCTATAGCATTTCCCATTATTGCAGGATCCGGAACACTAACTACTTTAATTTCACTTAGATCTACTTATACAATTAATGATATTATAGTAGGTGTTTTAGTGAATTTAGCATTTGTATATATTGTTCTAAAATCTACTGGAAAAATTGAGCGCTTGCTGGGTAAAGGAGGTATTAATGTGTTGCGTCGTATTTTTGGGATTGTTCTTTTAGCAATAGCTATTAAGCTCACAAAAATGCATCTTTCTTTTTAGTTTTTCCATTTAAGGTAAAGGCTGATTTCAGACTTATATGGTTTGTTTGTTTGTTCATTTCCTGAGCCAATTTCATCTCTATCGGCATAACGCATGTGATTCATTTGAATGCCAAGAATGGTTTTATATATTTTTCTTTGGTAAGATAGAGTCGTTACCGTTCCTTTTCCATATAAAAATCTGGAATTGAAGCTTCCATAGAAGTATGGGCCTTGCCAGAAAGTAGATGAATTTGTAGCGTGAAATGCGCAGTATGAAATATTGATTTTGTTTTTTTTGTTCCTACTGGTTTGGTATAAATTAGTTTGCATACTTGTATTTAGGTGTCCTAGATTAAAGGTATAATTTCCTTTTATATTTACTCTCGTATTTGAGTTTAAATATTCTTGGTAAAAGAGTCTAAATTGGCTCTTTTTTTGTGCCTCATAAAGATATTTATATTGAAATTGGATTCTCATTTTTCTTTTTTCTGTATTTCTTGAAATCTGTGTGTAAATTGCTCTTCCCTGAGAAGTATGTTTTTTAACAAAATTTGCATTAAAATGATCAAAAGTGGCTCTAAATTGCCATTTTTTGTCAAAATTATGCTGAAAACACCATAAAATACCATTTTCATATCCGTTACTAAAATGGCTGTAATCAGATTTATATTGGTTAAAAAATCCATGTTTACGTGTTCTAAATTGAACTGAAATTAGGCTATTATTTGATGCACTTATAGTGAGTTTCTGAATGCTCGCCCAATAGGTGAAATTTTGCACGACAGTTTCACTAGAATATTTTATGTTATAGTAGCTTTTTGAGAGATAGAAACTTTGAATATAATTGGTATTAAAATCTTCGAAATTGGATTGATAAATTAAGTTTGATAAAGATATTTTATACTTATTTTTTTCTATATTTAATATCAATCCAACTAGATTTTCTTTAATATTCCTTCGCTTTTTAATTTCTGTTTCTGTTCTATAAAGGCCAGTTTTATCAATATTTGATGTGCCATTTAATTTTTTATGAGAAGCAAATAAGTTAATACTGAGGTCTTTAATTTTCCATTCTGAAGCTGCACCTTCAAAATAATTATACTCCTTAGAACTAAGGCTTGCTTTTGTTATATCTATTGGTGAATAGCTTAGGAAATATGGATTGTTTATTCTGTAACTGGTTCCAAAAACTAAACCTTCTCCAATATTGATATCGTATTTACCGAATAATAGGCTTTTTAATTTTCCTTTACCTTGAAATTGGAAGTAAAATGCAAGGTTGTTTATGTCGTATTTTTTGTAGTAAAATGGTTCTCCATGGTCTTTTTCTAAATTTAATCCTAACCGCCATCCTTTTTGAAGATCTGTTCGATATCTGTAATGTATTTTAAATGGGCTTCCCAGATATTCTTTATTTTTTGTTCCTTTTTGTAGCGGCCTTATAAATTGAATCCCTGTGAAAAAATCCGAGCTTATTTTTGTGCTAGTAGTGTTCGTTTGGGGAACGCTTACAAAATCTTTTACTCTTTTGAGTGATTCTATTTCGATGTCTAGAATTTGGAGTTGGTATTTTGAGAGGAGGTTATTTGTTTTGCAATAGTCTATAATGATTTTCAATTCATGATCTGTTAATAGGTATAGTGTTTTAAGTTGTTCAATTTCTTTAAGGTCGTTTAGGTTAATCGGTTTTTGGTAGAAATATTCCCAAACCTCTATAAGTTCTAATGGGTTGCTTTCTTGGTTATAAGCTTCTATGTATTCCCATTGTTTTGAGAAGTCTTGAGCACTAAGCATAAATCCACCTAGGCTTAGTGTAACAATCATTTTTTTATTCATATACGGGTTGGTAAATCAGTCCAATTCCAGTTGAATATGCTTGGGCTTGTTTTTTATATTGACTGAACCATTGGAATTCCCCCTTTTTGTAACCCAATCTAAATCCATATTCAAAAGGTCTAAAGGCTTGAAGAATTGAGAGGTTAAAACTGTTTTGATATTTGTATGATAAGCGATGTTTTAAATGAAATCCTGTATGAATGGATTCTTCAAATTGAAGATCAGAATGAAGGTTGGTATTCCAGTAGTATAGTGTGTTTAGAATGAATCGGCTTTCCAAATCATTTTTTATATAATTGTTGTTTAAAGGATTCTCTATGAAGAGGTAAAGTTCATACTGCTCAACTTTGTATCTTAAGCCTAGGTTAAAACTAATTGCAGTATGTTTTTCTGTCTCATCAATTTTAAGATGATGTAAATTTATGCTAAGCCCTAAATTTGTCCACCTATTTAACTTTTGATTGCTAGATATAATGTATTCCGAATCTTTAAATAGCTTGTATCCATATTGCTCGTAACCTAATTGGTAAGATCTTTTTTGAACTTTAAAGAAGGTATGATATTTACTACTGTGTATACCAAATTCAGGATTTAAAATATTGATTTGTGAGTAAAATTTTATGGCCTTTAATTCTTCACTAAAAACTGGGTTGAAATGGTTTTTGAGAAGATTTTCTGTGTTTTGTGCACAGGCGTATATACTTATTAATACAGACCATGTGAGGTGTATTAATTTCATTTGGTTATTTTCACATTCATAATCTTGTTACTTCATTTAGGGAAGGCAAGAGGTGAAAATGTTTTGATTGAGGTGGTGAAGAGAAATGAAAATTAAACTCAAAAAATAGTGGGAGGATTTACATCCATTTTTTGAACATTTATTTATGATGAATTTACTACAATTTAAAGATAATTCAGAACTTGTTGTTGGAAATCATCATATTTTTTTTGTAAAAAAATAGCTGCTAATACTCAATTCTAAATATGGTAATGTTAGCTAATGATCGAGTTTTACAGCATCAAGAAAACTTTTTCGCATTCTCTTATGAATCGCATTATCATTACCAAGTCTTTCTGGATGAAATTGAACAGCAATCATAAAGGGATGAAGTTCCTCATCTACATAAATAGCTTCAGGAAGATCATCAAAGGATCTGGCAACAACATTAATTCCATCAGGTATGTTTTTTAAACCTTGATGGTGCCATGAGTTGACCATAAATGTATCTTGGCCTTCTGGAAAAATAAGTGGACAAGATTCTGTTAATGTGATCTCATGTATTACTTCCCCATTATTTCTGTGTATGACTTCCGTGCCTATTTCAGATGGGATATCACCATAAAGGGTTCCGCCGCTGGCGACATTAATCATTTGCATGCCTCTACACACTCCCATTAAGGGAATTTTATTTTCAAATGCATAATCAAACAGTTTTTTTTCGAGTGTATCTCTTCTGTGGTCTATGTCACCACATACTTTTAGGTTAGATGAATCGTTATATAATAGCGGATTAATATCTTCCCCTCCAGTTATTATAATGCCATCTGCTAATGCTAAAATACTATCTGTGTTTGAAATTCTATAGGCATCTAGAATTACTGTGTTTTCATCTGCAATCCAATCAATATAGTTTTGAGATGCTTTTGATAAGATAATTTTGGTGGGTTTATTGCAAGATTGTAGTAAACCAATTGTTGTTAAAAAAAATAGGCTATAAAAACCCATTCTTTTTATTTTACTTATTTCTACTTCATGCATTACTTAATGAATTAGTATTGATCGTTGTTTGAAAGATAAATAAGGATACCAGAATAGTTCGTTTTTAATTGATACCCTTGACCAGCCTCTATGTTTCCAATGCCATTAAAATTCCAATCGGGAAGAAAAGCTGCTCCAGTTCCGTCTTTTGCAATGACTAAATTACCTTCCTCAACGAGATTTTGAAATACCATATTGGCAGGCGCAGGATTTAAACGTATGTATGAGATGATGTTCCATCCTTCCACTAGATTAATTGTATTTTCTTCTGGATCCATGTATTCGCCTTCAAATATTATAGAGCAAGCCTGATTTGTTTTAATTTGGTATCCTTCATTGAATTTAATATCTCCAATTCCATTATAATTCCACTCAGCTAAATATACGTGCCCTAAGTAGTTTTTTATCATAATTACCTCTTCTTTATGATAAAAATTAGCTTGAAAATTCATGTTCTCTGACTGAATATATGTAGAGAAAATACTCCAACCGTTTGGGATGTTAATATCTTGAGTCCATAAAGGATAGATACATGAGCCATTGTTTTGTGTTGCACTTGGGTTAAAATTTATTGCAGAAGGATCAGTACAATCAGGTATTCCACAGTTACCATATATTAAGTTACTTATGGTATTTATTTCAAGGTTGTTAATTTCTGTAATTGATCTGTCAGGGCAAACAATGTATAATGATGGGTAGAAATTAATGTTATATTCATATGGTACATTTCCAGTATTATTAATAATTGGATAAGAGGTTACTGCGCCCCATGGAAATCCATTATAATTTACACATTGAGCGTCTGAAGTTGCATCCTCCGATTCTAAACCTAGAATCATCATTGAATTATTTCCGTTTGGACCAAAAGTTTGGTATGCATTTTCTAATAAATCTGCTTGACTTTGACATGGCCCACACCAAACGGCAAAAAAATCTAGTAAGACAGACTTACCTTGGTCAAGATAATCATATAGATTATGTTGATTTCCATTTAAATCTGTTAGTGTAAAATTTGGGGCTATACTTCCATTTGGGATTTGGGCGCTTGATTTTTGCGTGGAAAAATAAAATAAAACACAAAAAAGTATATTTAAAAATTTCATGAGGAATCGCTTCTAAAAATTAAATATACAAAATTATTTAGGGCTTATTATTGTATGCCAATGAATCAGTATATTTATGTTTGTCAGAGTTATTATGGTATTTTTGTTTTCATTTTTATGAGATTTTTTCTTTACATATTAAATATTCTATTATTTGTAATTATTACACCAGCTAATTCACAGTGTAATGGTGATGAGTCTTTGTGCTTAAAAAAATATAATGAGGTTGCTTATTTAACTACTCACAATGCATATAGCTCTTTTGAGGACGAATTTTATTTACCAAATCAAAATTTGAACATTACATCTCAATTAAATGATGGTGTTAGAGCTTTTATGTTGGATGTCTATTCTGAGGACGGTGTGTTGGTCTTATACCATGGTACTGATCAATTGGGCTCTTCACTTTTTGTGGATGTGTTAAATGAATTCAAAACTTTTATTAATGAAAATTCTAATGAAGTTATTACACTTATATTAGAAGATTATGGCTCTATTATTGAATTAAGTGATGCCTTATTTATTTCAGGAATAGTTGAAGATCTTTATACATATGATGAAGTAATAGGCTGGCCTACTCTTCAAGAGATGATTGATCTTGATCGTAGAATTGTATTGTTTTCTGATAATGTAGTTTCAAATCCACCTTCATGGTTTAATTTCATCTGGGATCATGCTGTTGAAACTCATTTTAATAATGTATCAATTGATGATTTTTCCTGTGATTTTAATAGAGGCGATTCCCAGAATGATTTATTTATATTGAATCATTTTATAACCAATTTTGAGTTGGTTCTTTTCAATTTAGAACTCTACAATGAACAAGTTGAACAAGTAAATTCTAACCCTTATTTCATAGGTCATGTTTACGATTGCGCATCAGAAAAAGATAAATTTCCAAATTTTATAACAGTTGATTTTTATGATGTTGGGGACTGTTTAGAGGTGGTAAATATTTTGAATGAAATTACTCAGGTAAGCACAAATGATATAACATTCCGAAACATAATATTTCCCAATCCTAGTAAGGGTATTATTCATTTAAATATTCCAGATGTAGGTACGTCATCAACTATAAGAATTACAAATATTCAAGGAGAAGAAATCAAATGGCGGGGTATTTTGGAAAGAACATATAATGGTGTCAGAATTGATTTATCATCTATAAATAAGGGATACTATTTTTTACACATTGGAGATTATGTCTCTCCAGTTTTACTAATAGATTAACTGTTTTTTTCTGAAAAGTATATTTCACACTCTATTTTAATGGGGTTTTAATGTTTAGGGATATTTTTAAAATCAATATATTTGTATTCCTCCCTATAGATTTAAAACATAATATATGACTTATAGTTATCGATTCTTTACCTCTCATCTGAGCTCTTATTCCAAATATTTATCAAAGAATTTATTCAACTTAACTTTTATTTTACTTGTATCACTTTTCCCTATTAAATTATATCAAGTAAATGCGCAAACTGTCGATGCTAACCGATCTGGTTTCACTTGGGTCTCGACTGAAAATATAAATGATACATCTTATGGTTCGGGTTATACCGTTTATAGTGCTGCTTGGCCTGTATTTAAAGACTACCCTGGGGCAAATAATTTTCAAATGGGTTTGGGTGGCTGTTGGCTTACTACTCAAAGAACAGGAAATGAGCCAGAACAATTTTATACCACCATTGAAGGTGGTTTAGGTTGGTGGCATGATACACGTTTCGGTACAAAAGTCCCAAAGTTTATCATGGGCGGTGTTTCTTTAAATTTTCATGCATGGGCAAATGGACCTGGTGCAGGGAAAACTGGGATGCTTCCCAATGGTCAAAGGGATTGGAGTTCGCCAGGTGGAAAATATGGTGTTGCACAATTGTCTAACAAATTACTTTGGGCACCCGATGGATTAAATATGGCACAAAGTTTAAATGGTGAAATGCTTGGTTATGGATACTCTCCTTTACCGCTTACCGAACCCATGATGCAAACAAATGGACAAGACTTGCAAACAGGAAATCAATGCTGGACCTTGTTCCTAAATTCAACTAACTTTAAAGGCCCTGCAACTTTCTTTTTGCCAACTTTTTGGACAGAGCCCGCACTAGATGATCTTTCTTTAGAAGGGTTGTTTTTAGATACCCGACCTTCAGATCCCAATATAGGTTTTGGTTTTGAACATGCGTCTTCACCAGCCTTAATTTCTGAAGATGAAGATGGTAATCTTTTCGCAAAGATTGAACCACTTCAGTTCCCTGCAAGTAATGATGATAATACAATGCTGTTAAATCAAATTTCTGTTTATTCTCAAAATGGGTTATGGAATGCTATGGAGTCATGGTTTGGTGGAGGTAGTGTCGTTCAGCCTGGAATAGATGCTGATGGAACTTTTAATGTCTCATTTACAAATAATGGTGGGTCAATGATGGGGGAGATTTCTGAAAATTGGTATGAGGGAGATCTTAATCATGAAATCGAATTAACTTACATTGATAATGTTCAGCAAACGGAGAATATTATGGGGTATGCGTTCGATACAGCAACGGTATATGAAGAATACGGGCGCTTTATTTTACCTAAGTATTTTGAACTTAATTCTGAGAACAAATGGCAGCCAATTACTGAAGATGAATTGCCCACCTCAACGAACTTGATTTCTGCTGATGTGCCTACAACTCCACGAAGTGAAATCCCTTACTTAACCCCTTTAGATCCTGATTGTCAATGGCAAGATCTTAATGGACCATGGAATAATCCTGGGCCAAGTGCAGGTCCTTACTATGCCAAAATGGAAGATGGTTCGACCCTCACCTATTATTGGTATCGTTTTGTGGATCAACCCGCAATTATTCAAGCCAACCTCCCAGACAATATTAGGGAGGTATTGCAAACCAGAGTGGAACTCATTCATTCTAATTGGAGTCACACAGATGAATATATGGCAGCACCTGCTAT
Source organism: Bacteroidetes bacterium MED-G21 (assembly GCA_002457305.1). GTDB lineage: Bacteria > Bacteroidota > Bacteroidia > Flavobacteriales > UBA7430 > MED-G21. The sequence continues at coordinate 60,990 of NTKG01000001.1, forward strand.
TGGAGATATTGCTACATTAGATCCAAATGGTATTGTTACGCCGCCTGCAGGATTAGAAATAGGGTATGTGCCAATTGTAAGTAAACAAGAGAAAAGTACATCTAAAGTTCGAGTATTCGTTATGGCTGGACAGTCGAATATGGAAGGCTTTGGAACCGTTGTGGATGCGGAAAACGACCCTGGAAGTTTGGTCGATGTGATTGCAAATGATGTTGATGGTAATTGGTCGGAAATAGGAGGAGTAGACAATTGGAACTCGCTAGATGATGCCTTTATTTATTTTGCAAATGATGGAGACACCATCAAAACAAATGTTACAGTTGGTCAAGGAAATGATCCTAATTTAATTGGAGCAGAGTTAATGTTTGCACATAAAATGGATGCTTATTATGAAGATCCTGTGTTGATCATTAAAACTGCATGGGGGGGTAAGAATCTCGCAGTAGATTTTAGACCACCTTCATCCGGAGGTGAAACAGGTGAATATTATACTGCAATGATACAAACCATTCAAGAGGTCACACAAAACTTAGGATCAGAATTTACAGATCTCAGTACTGCAGATTTTGAAATATCAGGATTTGCATGGTTTCAAGGTTGGAATGATGGAGGTGATGATGCTTATTTAAATGAATATGAAAGCAACCTATCTCATTTAGTAAATGACGTAAGAAATGATTTAGGTATTTCTGATCTTCCTTTTATTATTGCAAATTCGGGTCATGGAGGTTTTGAATTTACAGGTGATCTTTGGGTTCAAAACATGCAAAATATTGTTTCTGTTGCACAAGAAAATGTGGGTTGTGATGATGAAAGTTATGGTGGAAGAGTTGGCTTTGTAGAAACAAAGCAATACTATTTAAATGCTTCTGTTTCTCCCACTGATGCTATTCATCATTATAATAATAATGCGCTTAGTTATTTAAATATAGGTGCTGCTATCGGTGATGAAATGATAAGGGCTCTAAATGATATGGCTTTCTGTTATGAAGATTGTGATGAACAAATAGCACCGGGTATCGTATCTATAGGTAATAGAGTTTGGAATGATTATAATATGGATGGGATTCAGGATTCAAATGAACCGGGTATACCTGGTGTTTCTCTAGTTATTTGGAGTGATTCAGATGGCGATAATATTCCCGATTGGCAAGGTTTCGGAGGTGTTCAGGTGACCGATAGTGAGGGTTATTATAATTTTACCGGTTTAGAACCAGGAAATTATACTGTTTTTGTTTGGAGTGTTGATAACTGGGGGCCCGGAGAACCTTTAGAAGGATTCCAATCTTCCAACGTCTTTGTGTCCAATGCAAATAATGATGTGGATTTTGATAACAATGGTTTCGGAAATCCTTTTACTGATATCATGGCTGGTGTTGTAACCCTCACATTAGATCAAGAACCTTTAGATGATGGAGATTCTTATAATTGTTATTTTAATTATGATGCGAGTGGTAACAATACTATAGATTTTGGGTTTTATAATCCAAATGTTGTTGCAGAAGGACCTTCTTGTCAAATACTTGAACTACCAGTTGGTTGGTCTACGTTTTCGACATACATGTTGCCATATAATACAGAGATAAATATCGTTTTAGCACCTATTAATGATCAGATTGTTATAGTTAAAGACTATGCCGGAAATGCTTATTTACCAGAGTTTCTTTTTAACGGCATAGGAACGATAGATCAGGGGCAGGGTTATTATATAAAAACAACTGCAGATGTTTCGGTTGAAATATGTGGTACTTATCTTGTCCCTGAAAACCATCCTATTTCCTTGATTTCGGGCTGGAATTTAATAGGTTATCTCAGGTTAGAGTCTGTAGAAATTACAGATGTTTTAGCTGATGTAAGTGAGGCTGGTAATTTAATTATTGCCAAAGATTATATGGGCAATGCCTATTTACCTGAATGGGATTTTAATGGTATAGGTGATATGGTGCCAGGTAGAGGATATCAATTAAAAGTTGTTCTTGATGATGTGCTTTATTTTTTATCTAACTCCGAAAACTATTAATACGGCTTATAGAAGGTACTAACTTTACTAATTTATAATTTTTAGGGTTTTACAATCTTCTTTACTTCTCCATTTTTATACAAATAGAATAGGAGTGCGCCTTGTTTATGCTCTTTTTGTACTCTTCCAAAAACATCTATCATTTGTAAGAGTTCAAGCGTCGGTGTTTCCCTCATATCAATTTCTAATCCATCATCGAAATCAATTTCATCACATTCGCCATCTTGATCTGCATCATTGATACAGTTTCCTGAACAATCAAGATACATTTCTTCAGGATAAAGACAGGTTCCATCGTCCTGATTTGCCTCGGAATCCCAATTGCAAGCTACAGGATCAGTACATCCATATGAAGTTGGGTTGAGGCATGATCCATCATCTATGGTCGCAAGAGGATCGAATTCTACATAGGCTTCATCAGTACAACCGCCAATACATTCACCATCTCCAACATAAAAATTTACAAAGGCTTGGATTGTATCCAATGTATATGAAAAGCTCCCAATTTCAATGGTATTTCCAATCCACTCTTCAGTAATGTTACAATCGGCAAATAAATGTAAACTATAACATCCATCGGGTATGCATACCCCAATATTAAAATTTTCTTCAGTAACATGTTCAAAAGCAATCTCACCATTATTTATTTGAAAAAACATAGTATTTCCAATGAGAGAATCATAGCTGACGTGAATTGTTTGATAGTCTTCTGAACAATATAAACAGGAACCGTCGTCTATTGTAATTTCTGAGCCTAAGTAATTTAATGCTGACGGATCTGTACAACCAATACAGCTGAAATCGCACAACATGGAATTATTTAGAGTAACCTCGGAGTCAAAGTTGCATGCAGTTGAGTCAGTACAACCTTCTATATATTCACATGACAAATCATCGGCACCTACATTTGGGTTATAATTTTCTGCTATAGGATCTGTACAGCCATAACTTGGGGCACTGTCAAAAGCACAATCGTTGTTAATACATCTTACAGCTCTTACCAGTGCAGGATTACTTTTTGTCCATTCTAAAGGGAGTGGTCCAACCGGTTCGCCATTTGAATTTGTGGCGGAAGGAGATAAAGACCAGGCTTTACTCGTGTTATTGCCTTGTGTGGAGCTCCAGTGTAATGCATTATTGATAGGCTGTCCCCCATGAATTTCCATCATTGAATCAATGAGGTTTATGTTTAGCATGACTTCATGCAATTCATCTTTAGAGGGTAGAAACCAATCAGAGTAGCCCCCATTATTACTGTTGAAGCAGAGGTTGCCTGCATAATGGTTGTCGTTGTCTGCAGCCAAGCTATTTGTGTTAAATTGGCCAGCTCCAATAAATGTTTCTACTGTACCGGGATTGCCAAACCAGTGGACGCCCCATTCTGACATTAAAGTGTCATCATATCCCCAATCAAAGCTTGCTTCAAGGTATGAGGTGTCTATTATTAACCCATGTGCAGAAGAATCCATGTAAAAAATAATACCACCTTGATAATAGTCTCCAACACTTTGAGAAAATATTAGAGGAGTCTTAATGATTAATAAAGTGTAAAATAAGAGAGTTCTCATTAATTTAGATTACAGATAACTCAGCCACCATTTTTTTGAATTTGATTTGTATTTCATGTATTTGTAACACGGTAAGTATAATATTAATACAACAAAAAGCCAAACTAGATATACAACCCATAAAGGATATCCGTACTCAATTAATTGATTTTGTTCAGGAAGATAAGGTGTCATGTTAAACATGATGCTGTAGTCTTTATTATTAATAATTAATAAAACAATTGCTAAAAAGTGGATTATTAAAATATGACTGAAGTAATAGAATAAAGGTACCCTCCCGAAAACAATAAAAAAGTCAGTGACTGTATTTTTGTATTTTTCTATGACGGATAATAGTAATAATGAGGGGCCAATAGTCATTAATATGTAAAGCAAGGAGGGAGGGTATTTTGTGGTGTTGAAAAAACTCATTAACGAATATGTCAAGCTATCCTGAAGACCAAAAGGATTAGGCTCGCCATAAAAATTTGTAAGTCTTAGAATTAAAAATACACCAATAGAACAAAAACCGTATTTCATTAATAAGGCTGCCCTCTCTTTAGCTTGATAATCAGTGTAGAGTGATCCTAAAGTATAACCAATAGCAATTAGTCCGATCCAAGGCAAAATAGGATATCCAAATATTATACTTGTGTGTTCTGAAATTTCGATTATGGCTAGTTGGTGAATAAAATACCAAAGAATAGAATCTAGACTTTGTCCTTCAAAAACAATCACGTCAAATAGGTTGTGAAGACATATAATTGCTAATCCTATTATAGAAATGATTCTATTTGATAAATAAATAATTCCCGAAAGGAATAACATTCCAAATCCAATTGCCCAAATTACTTGTAAAACGATTAATGAATATGAAGGGTCAAAATACCAAACGAAATTATTTACGACGATTTCTAAAAAAATGAGCCATAAGCCTCTTGTGAACAGAAATTTAGATAAGTCACGTTTGTTTTTTTTTGCACCATATAAATATGCGGAAGTACCAGTTAATAGGACAAAAACAGGTGCGCAATAGTGAGTTATTATTCTGGTGTAAAAGAGTAGTGGGGTGGTAGAATCAAGATCTGTGGGGTTAGATGTAAAAGATCCAAAAAAGAAGTAATCTCTTACATGATCTAATGCCATGATAATCATTACCAAGCCTCTAAGAAAATCAATTGATTCGATTCGGTTTTTTCTCATAAGTGTCAAATGTACAATCTAAACTTTGGATTACAAATAAAAACTATATTGATATTCTTTAAATCAATATTTTATTCACTCTAGAATGTTTTGTTAAACTTTTTTTCATTGTTGTGAATAGATTATTGAATTAATACCTTTGTGTAAAATTAACTGTAGATGAAATATACTGTCATAGGAACTGGATTTTCTGGCTTGAGTACTGCTGCATATTTGGCAAAAGAAGGACACGAAGTTCATGTTTTTGAAAAAAATGATACTATTGGAGGTCGAGCAAGACAATTTAAAGACAAAGGATATACATTTGATATGGGTCCAAGTTGGTATTGGATGCCAGATGTGTTTGATAAGTTTTTCAAAGATTTTGATAAAAACCCTAAAGATTATTATGATTTAATTGAACTTAATCCTGGTTTTCAAATAATTTTTCCTGAAGCACATACTCTTAAATTAAGTAGCAATTGGAATGAAGTCTTGGCGCTTTTTGAATCCTATGAACCTGGTTCTTCAAAGAAGTTACTTTCTTTTATGGAAGAGGCTGAGTTTAAATATAATTTTGGAATAAATAAGTTGGTTTATGAACCAGGAGTTTCTTTAAAAGAAGTTTGTACTTCTGAAATTATAAGTAATGTTTTTCGTTTACAAATTTTCAAATCTTATAGAAAACATGTTGCAAAATATTTCAAAAACCCTTTTTTGATTGCCCTACTTGAGTTTCCTGTTTTGTTTTTAGGAACAGCACCAGCAAAGACACCTGCCATGTATAGTTTAATGGCTTATTCTGGAATAAAGCAAGGTACATTTTATCCTATGGGAGGTTTTGCTAAGGTCATTGATGGAATGGCACAAATATGTAAAGATTTAGGGGTTAAATTTCATCTCAATTCTGAAATAAAAGAGATTGTTGTAGAAAATAAAAAAGTAGTATCTATTAAAACAGATTCTAAGGAGTACAAAGTTGACTCACTTATTTGTTCTGCAGATTATCATCATATAGATAAAGAAATATTGCCAGCACATTTAAGTAACTATTCCGAGAAGTATTGGGATAAGAGAGTTCTTTCACCCTCATGTTTAATTTTTTATGTTGGCGTAAATAAAAAGATAGATAAGTTAGAACATCATAATTTATTTTTTGACGAAGATATAGATGTGCATACAAATGAAATTTATTCAACTAAGCAATGGCCTAAAAAGCCTCTTTTTTATGCTTGTTGTCCCTCTAAAACAGATCCTAGTGTTGCTCCTGAGGATAAAGAAAATCTTTTCTTTCTTATTCCAATAGCTCCTGGTATGGAAGATACAGATGCTATTAGAAAAACCTATTTTTCTAAAATTATAAAAAGAATGGAGCGGTATTGTGGTCAAGAAATTGAAAAATATATTGAGTATAATAGGAGTTATTGTATTAATGATTTTATTAAAGATTATAACTCATACAAAGGGAATGCTTACGGTTTAGCTAATACGCTTTCTCAAACTGCAAATTTAAAACCTAAAATCGTTAATAAGCATATCGATAACTTATTTTATGCAGGACAATTAACAGTTCCAGGTCCTGGTGTTCCTCCCTCCATCATTTCTGGAAATGTAGTTGCTAATTATGTTATGAATCAGAGGTCTAAATGATATGAAAGAGATTTTTGATACGGTAAGTTATAAGAGCAGTGAAATCACTACAAAACTTTACAGTACAAGTTTTTCTTTTGGGATAAAAGCTTTAGATAAAGAACTTCATAAGCCCATCTATGCTATTTATGGTTTTGTTAGACTAGCAGATGAAATCGTTGATACCTTTCATGATTTTGACAAAGAGACCTTGCTTATAAAATTTAAGCATGACACTCATGAAGCTATAAAAGATAAAATAAGTTTAAACCCAATTCTGAATAGTTTTCAAGATGTGATTAATTCTTATAATATTGATCTTGATTTAGTGGATACTTTTTTAAACAGTATGGAGATGGATTTGAATCCAACTACATATGATGAATCAAAATATCAAAAGTATATTTTAGGTTCTGCTCAAGTGGTAGGTCTCATGTGCTTGAAAGTTTTTGTAAACGGAAATGAAATCGAATATAACGGGTTAAAACCCCATGCAATGAGTTTAGGTTCTGCGTTTCAAAAAATTAATTTTTTAAGAGATATTAAAGCAGATTATAATAATCTTGGAAGAACATATTTTCCTAATGTTGATATGAATACTTTTGGTTTCGATGATAAGTTAGTTATAGAGCGTGATATTCAAAAAGATTTTGAGCATGCCTTAAAGGGCGTAAAAAAACTTCCTAAATCATCTCGCTCTGGTGTGTATTTAACTTATGTTTACTATTATAAGTTGTTTGAAAAAATTCAATCGATTTCACATTCAAAAATTTTAAGTCAAAGAATACGAATTCATAATTTTAGAAAAATGTATTTGGTGCTTGGCACATTATTGAAAAGTAAATTTGGTTTAATATGATCTCATTTTTAATTGTTCTTGGAACTTTTATAGCTATGGAATTTATCTCTTGGGGAACACATAAATACATTATGCATGGGTTTTTATGGTGTTTACACAAGGATCACCATCAAGCAGATCATAAAAAAAAGACCCAAAAAAATGATTTGTTTTTTTTAATTTTTGCTTGCCCTTCTATTGTTTTGATTGTTTTAGGCAGTGAAGATTTTAGTTCACTATTTTTTATTGGTATAGGTATAGCATTTTATGGCCTTGCATACTTTATTGTTCATGAAATTATTATCCATCGACGTTTACCGTATTTAAAAAATTTAAAGGGAAATTATATCACAACCATTAGAAGAGCTCATAAAGTACATCATAAAATACTGAGTAAACACGGGGCTACGTGTTTTGGGATGCTAATTGTTCCAACAAAATATTGGGTAAAATAAGCGCGTATTTATTTGTGTTATTCTCCTCTGTTTATTTCGATTGATCACAATCCTTAAAGAATATTTTTTACAGATTAAAAAACAATAATTAACTTATATACCGGCCAAATATTTGTCAAATAATTGTTTGGTTTCTTCATTTGATGGTCGAGGCGCATCATTTGAAATTACTTTTCCATCTTCAGAAAACAACATGAATCTTGGAATACCAAAAATGGCATAATCCTTCGTTATTTCACTCCAACCGTCTGCCCATAATTGAACCCCACCCAATGCTTCTTCTTCAACCATTTTCAACCATTGATCTTTATTTGTGTCAACAGAAACGCTAAGAAAAACAATGTTTTGTTCATGGTAATCTTGTTCTAAAGTCTTTAAATAAGGAATTTCAGCTTTACACGGTCCACACCAAGTTGCCCATACATCTAAATAGACTAAGCTTCCTTTAAATGAAGACAATGATACAGCCTCTCCCGTAGTATTTTCATATGTAAAATCAATATATGATTCACCATTTTGAGGTTGATTAATTATGGATAGTTTTCTTTCTCTTTTAGAGTCTATATCATCTTCAAGTTTTTCTAACTCTTTAGAAATCGATTCATCACTTTTAACCAGTTTTTCTATAAGTGATTTAATACTGTTTTCGTATTCTGCAATAATCTCATTAAAACCTTCAATATTCATAGTATCTATGATAGCGTACCAGTTATACTTTTCATTTACCAGATTTTTTTCAAATAAGAACTCTCTTACATCTGCTTCATTTGAAGTCATGAATTCTTCTTTACTATCTGTAAAATACTTTATTTGACGATCTATTTCATTAGACTGTTTATTCACAAAAGCAGTATCTGAAATAGAATTACTAGCCTGAAGGATCGAAGATTTGTACTCTTTTAATGCAAGGTTATAGTCTTCTGTACTCCCCAAATAGAAGTCTTTTGAGTAAAAGTTAAATTGCTCTCGTATTAAATATTTTTTTGCCAAGAAGTTTGACGCTTCACTGCCTTTATAATTCACACTTTCATCAAATTCGTCAGTGTTTAACGATAATTCTATGTTGTCGCCAGGCTTTACATACATTGATGTAATTTCTCCATGAGAAAGGCTTAAGTATAATGATGAGTCTGTAGTAAAGGAAAATGTGAAATTCCCGTCTTTTGTAAGTTTAGCAGTAAAAGTAGAATCCGCTGATTCAAATTTGATAATGTCTAGTACAGGATTGATAATTTGTCCTGAGATATGAATCTCGTTTGAATCATTTTTTGATGTGTTTAAGCATCCTACTAAAAATAATCCTATAATTATAAATGAAAAATAAAATTGAGCTTTATTGAGTCTAATCATGTATTAAGTTTTTTATTTAAATTAAAGGTATGGGAAATAAAATTAATTTAATTATGTAAACTTAACGCAGAAGTAAAATGTTTATTGTTTTCAATTAAAATTGATTAGTAATCAATTTGTACAACATTTATTGTCATTACACTGGCAATATTTGAGGTTGTATATGTGGAGAGATGAAAGTAATACAGCATCAAGGTATAAAGCATTTTTACTGATTAACAATACTCCTATGCTTTCATTTACAATTAAGCAAAGTAATAAAAGCCAGAAACTCCATAAAGCATATTTTATGAAATTTGATTGTGTTGTTTTTGTCGATTTAAGGATTGCGAAAAAAGAAATAGTCAAAAAGAGATAGTCAAAGAACACCCACCATGCTGGTGCAGAAGCACAACAACTAGCTGCACATGATTGCACCACAAAAATAAATGGTGTAGCAAGACAATGAATCAGACAAAGTGTACTTGCCAGTGCACCTATACTATCTGAATTGTTGATTGCTAATTTCATCTTATTGATAATTAAAAAAGGAATACGAAGTTAATAATTTACAAAACACTATTACAACTAAGTTGTATTTGTTTTAAGCTTATTAACACGGTAAAAAAAGCTACTATTAAAGTAGCTTTTTTTTGCAATGTTTTATTTTTCTAGTGATCGTGTTCTTCTCCACAATGTACTTCTAATGAATCTAAAGAATATATCGTGCCATCTGTGTGAACATATACTGTATCTTGAAAATTGTAACCATTTTCTTCTAAATCGTGTAAGTCATCGCCACATTGCTCCTCTAAATCTAATAATTCAGTTTCTGATCCGTCAGCATTCATGACAACTAAGTGACAATTAGCACAACCGTCATCATCACTACACGAAGTTATGAAAGCTAAAGCTGATCCTAATAATAAGTTTTTGATTGTAAATAATTTTTTGTTCATTTTTTGAAAAAAATTTAGTTAAATAAATAATTGATTGAAATATAAAAGTTGATTCCCGCACTCGGTAAACCAATTCCTTTTAAATTAGATAAATGATTGATGTAGGTAGTATTAAAAAGATTTCTAACTCCTAATTTCATTAACATATTTTGTTTCCCAGAGTAAGAAAAATTTCCTTCAATATTGTAAATTTCGTAACTATCAGATGGAGTCTCAAAAGTAGAAACATCATTTTTATCTAAGAACTGAGTTCTTTGAAGCAAAATTGTTTTGAGTTGAAATTTCTTACCCGTTTCCGCAAATTCATATTTTAGATTTGAATTTAGTCTTGTCTGAGGGATTAAAGGAAGCGGATTATTATTATTGTCTTCACCAATCACATATGAAAAATCTTGTTCTAAATGAAGTCTGTGAGCAAAATGAGGGTGGTAGTGAAGATATATCTCACCACCATATGTCCTTGCTGAAGATGTTTGGGTATACTCGTAAACTTGATATCCATTTATAAAATCTGCTGTAGGTGCAACATAAATATAGTTTTGGAAATGATTATAAAAAGGATTAATATTAAAATTAATGTGTTCAGTTCCATAGTCTAACGAAATGTCAAACTGATTTGCAAATTCACTTTCTAAATCTTGTGAACCTATTTCGAATCTATTTGTACCGTGATGTACACCATATGATAACATTTCACTCAAATGAGGTGGTCTGAATCCAGAGCTAAAATTAGTTCTTAAAGTATATAATCCTTTTTGAAAAACTAGTCCAAATGACCCATTAAGTTTTGAAAAATTCTTTGAGAGTAAATCTCCAGCATCTATTTCTCTAATATCATATCTTAATCCTATTTGAGTTTCGAATTGTGATTTCGAGTACTGAAGAAGAGAATAGCTTCCTACGTCATATGATGAAGCATCTGGTATTAAGCTAGATTCTGCAAATTCATCGTTAGAGTTTTTTGTCAGCATACCTTGAATACCAGAAATCCATTTAATATTTTCATTTACGTATGAAGTAAAAGAAAAATTATAAGGGATGTTATTTAATAACATTGAAATTCCTGGGATTGTAACTTTTTCTTCAAATTCAGTAATGCTATTTGAGGTAAATCCGGTATTGAATTTAATAATAGACTGATTTGAAAGGATAAGTTTGTTTTCAATTGATAGATAGTGATCTTCAATTAATTGAAGAGGTAAAATTCTATCTCTGTATTGAGTTTCTAATAGAAATTCTTCCGGACTTGGATTTAAAGAATGAGTGTGACCAGGTAAGCCATTTTCATTTGAGTTATAATTATATCTTAAATTTAATATCCAATTATTTTTGTTGTAACCAAGAGATGCTTTTAAGCTTTTACGATTATAACTTGAATTTTTTACAAATTCCCCATCTGGAATTTGGTACTCTGCAGCACTTTTATATCCTGCATAAACATTAAATCTAACCTTTTCAGTCGCTAGTTTTATTCTTGCAATATTGAATGATGACATACTGTTACTCTCAAATCGACTTTCAAATGAACTATTGAAAGAATTAGGAGGAAGATAATCTTCATCAGTAAAATATAATACACCTCCAAGAGCATCAGCACCATAAAGAAGAGATGAAGGACCTTTGACTATTTCAACCGATTTGATTCCCATATCAGTGAAGTTTAAACCGTGGTCGTTTGCCCATTGCTGATTTTCAATTCTTAGTCCATTCCAAAAAGTAACTACTTTTAAACCTGATAAACCTCTTATGACTGGTTTGCTAATACTGGATCCAGTATTAATGGAATATACACCAGGTACATTTGTTATTAGCTCCATTAAGTTTGGTGCCATAATTTGATCAGCCTGATTGATTTTTTTTAGAATTACATTGGTTAAATTATTTTTTTGGACAAGTCCTGTTGTAGGAGATACAACAATTTCATTTAAGAAAATATGTGATTTTTTTAGTTTGATATTATAGGAATTATTATCACCAGCTTTATAGATAAAACTTGTTGGTTTGTATCCATTGGCAGAGATGATTACGGGAGTGGTATTTGATAGGTAACTAAACTCAAATACTCCATTTTCATCACAATACGATTGTATTTGCATTTCATATATTTCAACGGATGCATAAGGTACTGGCTTAAGAGATTTGTTATCTATTACGGTTAATGATTGTGCATTTAAAAATAGGGGTGTTAAAATTAAACATAGTAGGAACCCGAAAGAAAATAGGGCTTTAGTATTTTGTTGTTTCAATGTAATTAATTTTCTTTGATTTTTAAACAATTTAGAACTTGTTGCAAATATATATTTTAATTTATTAATGCAACTGAGTTTCATTAACTATTTTTAAATGGGTATAATCAGAAATACAAAATCAGTTAAAATTCTTTTAGATGAATTTAATAATGATGATGCTATTTCTGTAATTGAATTAATAAGACGTTTAAATACAAAACTAAACAAGACCACAATTTATCGGGTATTGGATAAACTCGAAGATGATGGTATTTTACATTCTTTTCTTGGGAATAAGGGTATCAAATGGTATGCTAAATGTAATGGTTGTTCCGTATCCGCTCATGCTGATGTTCACCCCCATTTTCAATGTTTAAATTGTGGTAGAATGGATTGTTTACCAGAATCAATTGTTATGCCCAAAATTTCAAATCGCGAGATTATGCATTCACATGTATTAATTCAAGGGACATGTGAATTATGTTTGTAGAACGTTTTTATTAAATTAAGTTTAAATAGAAGAGCTTAGATTTAATTCAAAACAAAGAGACTATCTGTGTGAGAAAAATATAATACCCCATCATTTTCGATGTTAGATATATTAAAACATAGCTCATGTTCTAAAATTAAAGCAAAGCAGACATCGTTATTTGCATCATGACTTAAAGATAATATTTTAATTTGTTGCCCTTCTTCATCAATTGATGATTCATCGTGTAAAATCATTTTAAAATCATGGTTTTCACATCCTCCACCATAATTTACACTGATAAACAATTGATCTTCTATTAAATCAATTTCGTTCACTCCGAATTCATTCATCGGGAAATCAGCTAAACTAGAATTCTTAATTACATAAGGGCAAGAATTTATAGATGATTTTTCACAAGATGAAAGAAATAAAATAAATAAACATGTGATAATGTAATGTTTACTTAGCATTTAGTTTAGATTTTACTGTTAGACTTATAGAAATTTGTTTTAATCACTCTTAATTGAGGAAATACTAATTTTACTTTTCTTAAATATTCCATTACCAAATGCAACTAATTCATTGTTTGAGTCATACATTTTAGACTCTGCTTTTAGTTCTCTTTCAGATACCGAAAATAGTGTGCCTATAGATTTAATATAACCATTTGAAACAGGCATTTTAAAAGTAATATTAAAACTTGCTGTTAATAGCATATAATCTTTAACAACAGATTGGGCCGCAAAAAAAGCAGCATCGTCTAACATTTTAAAGTAAACAGAACCATGTATTGCTTTTAAAGCATGAAAATAATCTTGCTTAATTGGCATTTTGATTTCCGAATAATTTTTTGAAATTACAATTTCTATACCACTGTATATTTCTTTATTAAGTTTAGCATTTAAATAAATATTCTCTAATTTTTTATAATGTGTATTTTTCATAAAACCAAAAGTGATAAATATAAAAGGTAAAATAAATTTAAAAAATAATTTGAAATTAGACTCCCTATATATTCTCTTCGAAACGCTTTTTTTAATGATTTGAAAAAGTTTAAATATATTTATCAAAATCATAAAAATATAAAATAGTGAAAAAGTTATTGATCCTAATATTAATTTATGCTATAACTTCTAATGCTCAAAACATTTCAATTTATCCCTACCTCCAAAATGCGACTAGTAATAGTATTACAATCATGTGGGAATGTGAAAATTGTGCTAGCTCTGTTTTAGAATGGGGTAATTCTCCGTCTCTAGGAAATATGGTGTATCCAAGTACTAATATAATATCTTCATCTGCATTATTACATTTAGCTGAAATAAATCAATTATCTCCAAATACAAAGTATTATTATAGGGTAAAGACTGAAACTGATACAACATCATTATACACTTTCATAACTCAAAGTAATTCAAGTGATGAAGTTGCAATTAATATTATTGCAATGAGTGATATGCAACAAGACTCTAATTTCCCAAATAAATTCAAGGAAATAAATAGTGCCATTATTGACTATTTTAATCAGAATTATTTTGGTGATTTAAATGAGTCGCTAAGTATGGTTTTAATTCCCGGTGATCTAGTAAGCTCAGGGAATAATTATTATCATTGGAAAGATCATTTTTTTTCACAATCAAAAGAATTATTTTCTAGCGTTCCTTTTTATCCTGTGTTGGGAAATCATGAAGAGAACTCGCATTTATATTTTAAATATATGGATTTGCCAAAGAATGGTACTTTAGGATATGAAGAACATTGGTGGTACAAAGACAATTCAAATGTCCGAATTATAGGATTAAACTCAAATTATCAATTTCGAATTCCAGAACAACTGAATTGGCTAGATAGCATACTTGACTTAACTATTAGTAATGACAAAATAGACTTTGTATTTACACAATTACATCATCCGCATCATTCCGAATTATGGACCCCTGGAAACACTAACTTTACAGGAGAAGTGATATCGCTTTTAGAAGAATTTACAGAAACATCCAAGAAACCCAGTATTCATTTTTACGGACATACTCATGGATATTCTAGAGGAGAATCTAGAGATCATGAACATTTGATGATTAATGTTGCTACTGCTGGTGGTGCAATTGATTACTGGGGTGATTGGCCTCAACAAGATTATGAAGAATACAGTATATCTGAGGATGAATGGGGATATGTTTTGGTACAAGTCATTGCAGGAGATGAGCCTAAATTTGTACTAAAGAGATTAAGTCTTGGTGATGCATATAATTCCAAATACAATCAAATTGTTGATAGTATTGAAGTTAGATTAAACAACTCTAATCCTGAAAAACCAATTTGTATTTTTCCAAATTCTATCGATTCAGTTAATGGAAATTCCGTGGTTTTTAATTCGTCTCCGTTTATTGATGATGTTGATGAACATGGAGGTTCTCATTGGCAAGTTAGCTCATCATGTGATGACTTTATTTCACCAATAATTGATAAGTGGGTTCAGCATCAGAATATTTTTAATGATGAAATAATCGATAATACAAACAATTTAACAAGTCACAATTTCATTGGCTTTCAACCCAATAAAAGTTATTGTTGGAGAATAAGATACAGAGACAAATCTCTTAAATGGAGCGACTGGTCAGATGCGACTATTTTTAACACGGATAACAATCAAATTGAACTTAAAATTTCTCCTAACCCAATAGTTGATGAATCAATCTTATCAATCCCATATTATAGTTCATCCACAGTTAAGATATTTAATATTGAAGGAAAACTTATTAAAACATTTATCAATCCTAATGATTCAATAATTAAATTAAACAATTTGGATTTTTTACCCGGCACATATATACTTAAAGTGTTCTCTAATCATAAATATGATTCTCAAATTAAATTCACTGTCATTTAAAAATGAATTGCTTGCCATAAATTAAAAAGGTCAAGTTATATTACTATAACTGACCTGTATTGTTTTTTAGTTCTCATTCTAAGAGTTTTTGCGAAGTTTTAAGAAGTGTAGTGGGATATAACTTAATTTAAGTTTCATATAACTAATCGCAAATATTATAATTATTTATTTCCTCTGTTACTTTAATTAAATATCCGTATCCTCTTTCTAGGTTACCAATACCATTATAATCCCAATCCGGAAGATAGGCATTACCTGCCCCATCTTTAGCAATAATAATATTGTCTTGGATTGGCGAAAATGCAATTAATGCATTAGTATTATTTAAACAAGCAAACCCAATCATATTCCAACCTTCTGAAAGAGTGATAAATATATTTTCACAATTAGAATTATTAATATAACTACATGACTCGTCATCGATATTTGCTTCAGGGTTATAGTTTGTTGCTGATGAATCGGTACAGCCCTCAATCTCCGAATTGCAATTAATTTGTCCTTCCAAATTAAATTGTGAAACAAAGTTCCATATTTCTTCAGATGCGCTTATGTCCATATTCCCAAAAGATCCAGGCCAGTCATGATCGCCATTAATTACCTTAAGTTCCTGAACTGAAACACAATTGTCTCCATTTAGCCATAGTTTTCTCTCAACCGTACTACCGTCATTAGGTGCACTATTAACCACATCAGTTACAGTAGGATTGATGTCGGTATTGTTATAATTTGACCAGTAATTTGTAATGTTATTTGCCGACATATAAAGTGGCATGTC
>NTKG01000010.1 GCA_002457305.1 Bacteroidetes bacterium MED-G21
TAACTCAAATGGAAGTTATGATGTCAGATGCCAATGCTACGATATCATCAATGACTGATATGGTAGACGAGTTAACGCTTATGAATGAAGATATGAGTTCCGATCTAAGTTCATCTCAAGCACAGAATGAAGAATTGAATTCAACAATAACTGAAATGGAAGTTATGATGTCAGAGGCTAATGATACTATTTCATCAATGACTGATATGGTTGATGCTATGACGCTTATGATTTCAGAAATGAATATAAGAATAAGTGATTTAGAGTATGAAAATGACTCACTTAATAATTTACTTTTGGCATCTCAAGATGAATTAGCCCTGTCTAACTCTACAGTAGATTCATTAATGGTTACCATTGATGTTATGTCCTTAGATTATGAAAATATGTCATCAGTTAATGATTCATTATCTAATCCTATTTCTATCGATCTCTTATCTGGATGGAATATTATTGGTTATACGCTTCAAAATGCTCAAGATGCTGTAGCTACATTCGATGGTATAGTTGATGTTTTATCTGTGGTTAAAAACAATGCTGGTGAAGTTTACTGGCCTGAGTTTGGATTTAATGGTATTGGTGATTTGATTCCTGGACAAGGGTATCAAGTTTTAATGGATGACTATTATGAAGGGTTTGTTTTTGAAAACCTAAATGGTTTAAGAGTAGAACTTTCTCCAACTATTCCACAATGGGCAATTGATATGGAAGTTTACACGCATCCAAACGATATTAAAACTCTAGTTCGAGTAGTAAATAATCTTGGTCAAGAAGTTAATCCAGATGATGAATTTAAAGGTGCGATTCTTTATTATTTATTCAATGATGGTAGTGTTGAGAAACTTGTGAAATAAGTTTTAAATAAACTCATAAAAAATGCCGGCAATTGCCGGCATTTTTTATTCTTCAAAGAAGCTGTTATTAGTGAAGTTATTGTCTGTTAAGGATTTTAAAAAGCTTATAAGGTTATCTTTTTCGTCATCAGTTATACTAAAGCCTGTAATAAATTCACTTTTATTAAAATGATTCTTTCCGCCACTGGCATAATGCTCTATAACTTCTTCTAGAGACGATATTGATCCATTATGCATGTATGGAGCTGTTATTTCAATATTTCTAAGAGAAGGTACTTTAAATCTACCTATATCTTCTTGTAGATTAGTTAGACGATATTTTCCTGAATCTTCATAAACTTCATATAATCCATTATTTTCAATGGTCTGATTTGTAAAAAGAAAAGTACCATGGCAGGACGAACAAGCTAGCTCATCGCTAAAAAATAATTCTTTTCCATTTTCTTCTTTTTCATCTAATAGATTACGATCATAATCTGAATCACCACTTAGCATCGTACGTTGGAATGAAGCAAGTGCTCTGGTAATAACAAATGCGTCAGGAATTCGGTTATATGCTCTTATACTAGCATTTACGTAGGTAGAATCAAGATTAAGTCTCTCAGCTACAGAAAGAATGTTAAAATCCATTTCATTGTGATCTTGAATGGGAACCAGAACTTGCATTTCTAATGTAGGGACACCACCTTCTCTCATCAATGCATCTTGATAAGCCATATTAGCCAAGCTCATAGAATTCCTAAATCCCAGCCGACCTTCAACACCTGCTGAAATTGCTATATTATCTGCAAATGCAAATTCTTGTTTGTGACACGATTCGCAAGAAATTGTTCCATCTTTAGATAAAATTGGGTCGTAAAAGAGCCGTTTCCCTAATTCTATTCTTTCATAAGTTAATTGATTGTCTTCAGGAATTATTGGATCTGGAAATCCTTGTGGTATATCTAATTGATATATTTCATTTTGATTTGCTCTTTCTTTTCCACACGAAATAAACAATAGGGTAAAAAATATTAAGAGCCATTTATTCATACAAACAAAAACTATATGATTAGTTTTTAAGCAATTTTATGTTCTCAGTACCTGATTTACTTTGAAGAGATAGTATGTAAACCCCATTTAGTAAAGTCTGTGTGTTTATCTGCTGTTGACCTTTATCAAGTTTATACGCATCTACTAATATGCCAATTGAATTATAAACTTTAACAATTGAGTTTTCATTTAAATTAAGTTGAATTGTATTTGAAAAAGGATTAGGAAAAACAGTGTTAGAAATTAAGGTTTCTTTTAGGTTTAAGTTTTCAGGTACTGTAAAAACATTATTTCGAGAAAAGTTATCCATCAACAGACCATTTTCTTCGTGAATTCCATGATAAACTCCACCTTCATCTGTGCCTATATTTTCAATTAGTCTATCATAATTAGCGTTAATAAATATTGTAACATTATTCTCATTTTCAATAATACCATTGCAGGTAATTGTATCAGAATAATAACTATCATCAACTGGATGATATTGAAAAACAGTTTCCATTACAGAATCTTGATTTTTATCAATCATACCTTCAAGTGCAACAAATCTGTATCCAGCAGCCCAACCCCAGTGCATACTCGGAAGCTGAGGTGCTAGTGGATGACTAGAATCTTGTAAAGAAGGATCAGCATGATTTAGATTATATTCAACACCTATGTTAAAATTCAATGAGATTAAATCATCGTCAAGTAGTTCAATTTCACCGATATTATAATTATTCTGATTAGCATTAACTAATATATATTTATCAATCAAATCAGTAGCTATATTTTGATTAGAAATAAGACTATTCAAATGAATGTAATATTCAATTCTGTCAAATCGAATTGGTATATTGTTGCCTAAAATGTAGGTACTATCTAAATTTAATAATTCACCATCATACAAATGATTTATCTCTACTACAATTCCTTTATTTTGTCCCTTTATTGAGTAATTGATTATTGTAAGAAGTGTTAAAAATATAATTTTTTTCATTTTTGAAGTTTTTTGTTAAAAAAAATTAAACATGGAATTGCTAATATACAAACAGTTAAACCCATTAACAAAAATGCACTGTTTAATCCATATTGGTCAGCTATCCAACCAATAAATGGAGCAATGATTGCAAAAAATATTCTGATAATAAAACTACGAATACTCATTACGGTTGCTCTTACATTTGATTCTGTATGATGGTTTATGTAATTTCTAAGTAGGGGGGTGGCATATCCTCTATTTGCATAGAAAATAAAAAGAATAATTAGGCCTACATAATTCATATTATTAGCAATAAATATATAGCCTAATACACAAACAATTCCAACGATAAATAGGCTCTTTAATTCGCTAAGTTGTGTTTCTATTTTATGTGCAAAGAAAGCAACAATACCAACCATAATATTCAGAAGAGCCCATATGATGCCATAACTTTTCATATTTATTCCTATTTCTTTAAGAAAAGGTTGAGCAAGCCATGCCATCATTAATGTACCTAATCCTATTGCAGATGAATAAATAATATATGTCCTTAAAATTTTTGATTCAACTAAAGAAAATTTCACTACATTTTTGATCGATTCCCACGAGCTTTTTAGTCTTTCTGTATTGACTTTAGGTTCTACTAGAGAAATGGCAAAAGGTATCGTCATTAATGCTATTAGAACTTGTGCATATACAGGGTAACGAAATGATATGGAGGCTAAAAATCCACCTAGAATTCCAGCTGCTGCTTCTGAAAAATTTCCAATAGAAATACTGCGTCCTTCATATTTTAGAAATTTATCTTCAGCTTTTGCCTCTATCAGACTATCGTACATTAATGCAGTATCTGCTCCAGAAATAAAACTGTTTCCAAAACCTAATAGTATTTCGGCTATTAGAAACCACCAAAAATCGTAAGAAATAGAAAAGATGCTAAATCCTATAAAAGCTAATATACATCCTAGAATTAGTGTTTTTCTTCTTCCAATAATATCTGCAGCATAGCCTGAGGGTATTTCCATTAAACTTAAGGATAAGGAGTAACAAGCTTGTAGAGTCATTATTTGTTGTAGATTTAGACCATTGTCTTGAAAAAATAAGACAATAATGGGCATGATAATCATGAACCATAGCGCTCCTTTAATTACAAAGAGTTTCCAAATATTTGAATGGGGTAGTCTAATCATTTTCTAGGGTGGTGCTGGATGATTTCTTGTCTAACAAAATCTCTATCTATATGCATGTAGATTTCTGTTGTACTTATACTTTCATGTCCTAGCATGGTTTGAATTGCTCTTAAATCTGCCCCTCCTTGTAATAAGTGTGAGGCAAATGAATGTCTAAAGGTGTGTGGGCTTATATTTTTTTTAATCCCTGCTTTTTCAGTATGTTTTTTTACAATGGTAAAAATCATCATTCGAGTTAATTGTTTACCTCTATTGTTTAAAAAAACAAAGTCTTCATGACCAGTTTCAATATCTTGATGTGAGCGTATTAAACGTATATAATTTTTTAAATATTTAATCAGAATATTGTTTAATGGTACAGCTCTTTCTTTATTTCCCTTTCCAGTAACAATTAAAAAGCCATCCTCCAGAAAGAGTTTCGAACATTTTAGATTGATGAGTTCAGAAACCCTTAATCCACATGAGTATAAAGTTTCTAATATTGTTCTATTTCTTTCGCCATGAGGGTTTGATAAATCAACAGAGTTAATTATATCATTGATTTCATCTGGACTTAATGTATCTGGTAATTTTCGTTCTATTCTAGGCCGGTCAATTTTATCACAAGGGTTTGCATCTATTACATTTTCTATACTTAAGTAATGATAAAACGATTTGATGCCTGAAAGTATTCTAGCTTGTGATTTACTACTCGAGTTACATTCATGAAGATGTATGATAAATTCTCTAAGAATTGTAATTGAAACTTTAGTACAGTCTATGATTTCTTTATTCTCTGTACAGAAAGATGATAATTTTTTCACATCACGAAGATATGCTTCAACAGAATTGTTTGACAGAGCCTTTTCAAGCACCAGGTAATTGCGATATTCTTTTAAAGCTCTTTTCCAGTTCATTTCTTATCTTAGCACAACCAATAACAAATATATGAAAGTGATCATCATCAATGGCCCTAACCTAAATCTTTTAGGTAAAAGAGAGCCTTCGATATACGGTAATGAGTCTTTTGAAGCGTATTTATCAATGCTTAGGTCTGAATTTTCAGATATATCTATAGACTATTATCAGAGTAATGTTGAAGGAGAGATTATTGATAAAATTCATGAAGTTGGCTTTTCATTTGATTATATTTTAATCAACGCTGGCGGCTATACGCATACTTCAGTTGCAATTTCAGATGCTATTGCTTCAGTTAAAACACCTTGTATAGAGATTCATATTTCTCAACCTTTTGCTAGAGAAGATTACAGACATACATCATTAATTGCCGGTAAATGTATGGGAAGTATTAGTGGTTTTGGATTGGATTCCTATCGATTAGGATTGGCGTCTCTTAGCTCATAGAAGGTTATATTTATTTCTATTAAACTTATTTACTCATTACCAATATATTTTTATGAATTCTAGAGAAGATAAATTAAATGCTTTTGGGAGACTACTTGATGTTATGGATGAACTGAGAGAAAAGTGTCCATGGGATAAAAAACAGACCATGGAAAGCTTGCGTCATTTAACCATTGAGGAAACCTATGAGCTTTGTGATGCTATACTGGATGATAACATGGATGAAGTCAAAAAAGAGTTAGGTGATCTTCTGTTACATATGGTCTTTTATGCTAAAATTGGTTCTGAGCGAAAGTCATTCGATATCGCTGATGTACTCAATGGAATTTGCGATAAGTTGATTTTTCGCCACCCTCATATATATGGTGATATTGAAGTTCAGAATGAAGAAGAGGTAAAACAAAATTGGGAAAAATTAAAGTTGAAAGAAAAGGGAGATGTTACTTCAGTATTAGAAGGTGTTCCAAATGCTTTGCCTGCATTAGTAAAAGCGACTCGAATACAAGATAAAGTTAGAGGCGTTGGTTTTGATTGGCCTAATAAAAAGATGGTTTGGTCAAAAGTGTTGGAAGAATTAGAGGAGTTTGAGGCAGAAGTTGAACGTCATAATATTCAAGAGATGCAAGCTGAATATGGAGATGTGTTATTTTCATTAGTAAATTATGCCCGTCATTTGAACATTAATCCTGAAGATGCTTTAGAGCGAACAAATAAAAAGTTTAAGGCACGTTTTCAAGCCATGGAACATTTAATATTGTCAGACAAAAAACGTTTAACAGAAATGACATTAGATGAAATGGATGTGTATTGGGAAATTGCGAAAAAACAGATGAATAGCTAAGTTTATTCGTGTCTTAATGCCTCTATAGGGTCAAGTCTTGAAGCTTTTATAGCAGGATAAATTCCTGATATAAGACCAACAAATAAACATAATAGTATACCTGCTCCTAGCCATACCCATGGTATTACGAAAGCTGAGTCTATAAGTATTGAAGTAATATTTCCGATTAAGATGCCTAATATGATTCCAACAATCCCGCCTATCTGACATATAACAATAGCTTCCATTAAAAATTGTTGTCTTACTGTTTTTGAAGTTGCACCAATAGCTTTGCGTGTGCCAATTTCTTTTGTTCTTTCTGTAACACTTACGAGCATGATATTCATTAAAGCAATTGCAGCTCCTAGAAGTGTTATAAAGCCAATAAGTGTTGCAGCACTTGTAACATATTTTAAATTATCCATTAAAGAGCCCGCAAGGCTGTCACTTTTAGTAATGTTGAAATTATCTTTTTCTTTAGGGTTCAATCTTCTTATACTTCTAAAAACACCAGTAGCAGCACCTATAGTAGCATCAATTTCATAATTGTTATTTGACATAATGCTAATTGCCACAGAAGGGTTAAAAGATAAATTATTTCTTAAATAACTTATGGGTACCATACAACTTTTGTCGCCACCCATTCCCATACTAGATCCTTTTTCTGCAAGTACACCAACAATAGTAACTCGCTTATTGTTAACAGAAATGATTTTGCCAATTGCTTTTGGTGATGAATTGAATAATTGTTTGAATATATCTTGACCTATAAGTATAACATTGCTATTTAAACTTAAGTCATGTTGATTTATATTTCTTCCGTATTCAATTTCATAACCAGATACTTTTAAATAATTCTCATCAATTCCTAGAATACTAATGTTTGGATTTGTTTCTTTAGAGAGGTAGTTAACAGTGGCAGTACCTGTAGCACGATAAGATATAGATGTTGTTGAAGGGAAATCAAATCTATTTTTAAATTCTATTGCCTCATTGTATTTTATTTTTGGGTTGTCTTTTACTCTGTTGTCACGTGAGCGTGTTCTTCTCCCTACATCTTGAATGGTAAAAGTATTTGCGCCCATTATGGAGAAGTTATCATTTAATGCATAATCAATAGAGTCTATGGCTGTTAATATTCCCACAAGAGCACTAATACCAATAGCAATAATTGAAACTGTAATACAAGTCCTTAATAAGTGCCCTTTAATAGAATTAAGAGCTATTTTAATGTTTTCTATAAACGTTGAATTCATTTAGATTCCATTTGAAAGAAATAATTTACTATTTTTTATTTCGTCTTCGACTATTAAATTTAGTATTTTGGTTTTTGGATTCTCCAAAAGTCCTAATTTCATTGTTATTATTTGAATTATTTTTGTTTCGTTCTCTTTTATCTTTCGATCGGTTTGCCTTATTATCAGAGTCTTTAGTCCTTTTTAGAGGCTTGTTGAAGTTTCTTTGTCCTCTTGTTGGCTTTTTCTTTGTTGGCATTTCTTCTACTTCATCAGCAAAAGGATGTTTAGTAACAACAGGTATTTTTTGATCGATTAGTTTTTGAATGTCTTTTAGGTAAGCTCTTTCTTCGATATTACAGAATGAAATTGCCAAGCCCGATTTTTTTGCTCTACCTGTTCTTCCAATTCTATGGACATATGTTTCGGGGATATTAGGTAAGTCGTAATTAATAACCAATTCCAATTCGTCTATATCAATACCTCTTGCTGCAATATCTGTAGCAATTAATACTCTAGTATCTCGATTTTTAAAATTATCTAATGCTCTTTGACGTGCACCTTGAGATTTATTTCCATGAATTGCTTCGGCTTTAATTTGAACTTTTCCGAGTTGTTTTACAATTTTATTTGCACCATGTTTTGTTCGAGAAAAAACCAATACAGAGTCAATATCATTTTCTTGTATGATGTGAGTAAGTAATTTTGTTTTACTTTTCTTACTTAAATAATAAAGTGCTTGTTCTACTTTTTCGGCTGTAGCTTGTTTAGGTTTGATGGTAACCTTTTCAGGATTCCCTAGAATAGAATGTGATAGTTTTACTATAGATTGTGGCATAGTTGCAGAAAAGAACAGTGATTGTCTTTTGTCTGGTAAAGCAGCTATAATTTTACGAATATCATGAATAAACCCCATATCAAGCATGTGGTCTGCTTCATCTAAAACACAATGTTTAATATCTTTTAAAGAAATGTATCCTTGATTCATTAAGTCAAGTAAGCGTCCTGGAGTAGCTACGAGAATATCTATGCCATTTCGAAGTGCATTTGTTTGTGGGCCTTGTTTTACGCCTCCAAATATCACGGTATTATTTACGTGTGTGAACCTTGAATATTTAGTACAGTTTTCATCAATCTGAATGGCCAGTTCTCGGGTTGGAGTTACTATTAGAGCTGTAATTTTACGCCTTCCTTTTACATGAATTTTACTGTTGTGGATATGCTGAATAATAGGTATAGAAAAAGCAGCGGTTTTTCCAGTACCAGTTTGAGCACAGCCTAGTAAATCTTTTCGATTTAACAGAATAGGAATGGATTGTTCTTGAATTGGAGTGGGGTGGGTATATCCTTCAGCTTCTAAAGCTTTTAGGATAGGCTCGATGATTCCGAGATCTTTAAATGTCATATAATATATCTAAGCAGTAAAGATAGGTGAATAGATTGAATAATTAATATTTCTTAATTTCTTATGAATACAGACCATTTTGATCAAATTATCGGATTAAAATTAACAAATCAAATTAGGGTTGGTCAATTCATAAAAGCGTAGTAATTTGCAGCCATGCAAGAAAAGATACTTATCCTCGATTTTGGTTCTCAGTATACGCAACTTATTGCACGTAGAGTGAGAGAGTTAAATATTTATTGTGAGATTCATCCATACAATAAAATCCCTGAATTAACTGATAATTTAAAAGGTGTGATCCTATCGGGTTCACCACACTCTGTTCGTGAAGAAAATGCACCGATCCCAAATCTTGATGATATTAAAGGTAAGTTACCTTTATTGGGTGTTTGTTACGGAGCACAACATTTAGCCCACAAATATGGCGGTGAAGTATTACCTTCAAAGATTCGAGAGTACGGTCGTGCGAATTTATCTTTTGTTGACGATTTACACCCTTTATTAAAAGGTATTCCTATGGGATCTCAGGTATGGATGAGTCATGGAGATACCATTGCTTCACTTCCGGAAGGATACAAAATTATTGCTTCAACCCATGATGTAGAATGTGCTGGTTATTTCATTGAAAATGAAAATACTTTTGCGATTCAGTTTCATCCAGAAGTATATCATTCTACAGATGGTGCAACACTCTTAAAAAACTTTTTGGTTGGTATTTGTAAATGTTCACAAGACTGGACTTCAGCATCTTTTGTTGAAACAACTGTAGCAGCTTTAAAAGAGAAATTAGGAAACGATAAAGTTGTTCTTGGTTTGTCTGGAGGTGTAGATTCTACTGTCACAGCTGTGTTACTTCATAAAGCAATTGGTTCGAACTTGCACTGTGTATTTGTAGATAATGGCTTGCTTCGTAAAAATGAGTTTTCAAGTGTCTTGAAACAATATGAGGGTATGGGTTTAAACGTTACTGGAGTTGATGCTAAACAGCGTTTTTATGATGCTTTAGCAGGTGAGTCTGACCCAGAAATTAAGCGAAAAGCAATAGGAAAAGCATTTATTGATGTGTTTGATGACGCATCTCATAAAATCAAAGATGTAATTTGGCTGGCTCAGGGTACGATTTATCCGGATGTCATTGAATCGGTATCTGCAACAGGTGGTCCTTCGGCAACGATCAAATCACACCATAATGTTGGTGGTTTACCTGATTATATGAAATTAAAAATAGTTGAGCCCTTAAATACTTTATTTAAAGACGAAGTTAGAAGAGTAGGGAAGGCTATGGGCTTGTCTCACGATCTATTAGGTCGTCATCCGTTTCCAGGACCGGGTTTGGCAATACGTATTTTGGGAGAAATTACACCAGAAAAAGTAGTTATTCTTCAAGATGTTGATCATGTATTTATTCAAGGGTTAAAAGATTACGGTTTATATGATGATGTATGGCAGGCTGGTGCCATGTTACTCCCTATACAATCTGTTGGAGTCATGGGGGATGAACGTACTTACGAAAAAGTTGTAGCACTCCGAGCTGTTGAGTCTGTAGACGGAATGACTGCAGACTGGGTGCATTTACCGTATGAGTTTCTTGCAAAAGTTTCAAACGATATTATCAATAAAGTGAAAGGTGTGAACCGTGTTGTTTATGATATCAGTTCTAAGCCTCCCGCTACTATTGAATGGGAATAATTAAATCAAATATTATTCAACGATTTGTATAAGAGATGAATTAAGGTTTGATCCAATTTTTGTTTCGATGATATACAATCCTGATTGCTGATTTATTTCAAATCTTATATTTCTTGTGTTTTTATAAAATTGTTTTGATATCAATTTTCCTGAAATTGATTTTAAGGAAACTTCTACATTATCATAATAATTATTCAACTCAATGTTTAATTCTCCAGATGATGGGTTAGGATAAATTTCAATAGGTCTTGTTTTGTTGTTTTCAATAATTGAAAGACTATTTATGGTTTGACACGCAGATGTGTCTATACAACCATTAACATTTATTTCTAGAGCGTAATCTCCTATCGATGTCGGTGTAAAACTTTTGCTTGTAGACCCAAGAATAACCTCAAAGTTGTTGTTGCAATTTAACCACTGGTATATTGCATTTTCAGTATTTGAAAATAATGTTTCTCCATCGAAATTTATAGTATTATCAATACTTAATTTAACAACAGCTGAATCTATTAAAGTTCCGTAACCACCCCCTTCACCACCAAGCCAATTTTCATTGTCTTTACCTCCTGATTCAATATAAATATATCTGAGTCCCGGTCCGTATGATGAAAAGGTGTGATTTGAGGTTTGCCAATTTTGGGTTGCTATCAATGGATTTTCTTCAGTGCCTTCAGTAAATGAAGCTATTATATTTCTTGAGGCATCTCTTAGTTCTACATGTAAGTAATACAAGTCATTATAATGTGTTTCATCGTCTGTAGTTGCATAGCCTTTATACATTTCTTGCACGTAAATTTCTGGTTCAGTATTTAAGTAGTTTACCGTATAATGTGTACTTAAATCTATTTCTTGATTTTTAGTTATCCAGTTATGAGAGCATTTAAAGGTTCTGTTATCTGACTGTTCTATTTCAATTGCCCAGCCTTCAGAAGATACTTCTCCGATGTCATTTATGAAACTCCATCCAGTTAGACCTTCTTCAGCATAAGGATTCACAACCAAATTGTCGCACTGTGCCTGTAGATAAAATACAGGGAATATCGATAAGAATAGTAAATATTTCATCATAAGTTTAATTAAGTTTAATTAGTACTAATACAAATCTAGTAGACTTAAATTAATATTGAAATAGGTGAAATCACTCATTTTTTCATTTTTATTACCTATAATTTTTTTCATGTTATTGACAATACAATTATACTGTTGACTATTGAATGTTAATTACTTTATAAAAAGATTCAGATGACTTTGTTAAAACAGTTTATCTTAGTACCATACATGAAATATGGAATTGCACATATTAGCATTATACCAATGCGATCAGAAGCGAGTGATAAAGCTGAGATGGTTAATCAGCTTTTATTTGGTGAGCATTACAAAATAATAGAAAAAAAGGCCAAATGGTTGAAAATTCGTTTTGCGCACGATAATTATGAAGGTTGGATTTGTCACAAACAGTATTTTCAGATTGATAAAGCGCAATACCTTAGTTTATCTGAAGATATTCAATATTACAACTATAATTTAATTGATGCTTTAACGACAGATTTAGGTGACATCATTCCAATTGGTTTGGGGAGTACTTTGCCTTTTTATGACGGAAATCATTGTTTAATTAATGGGACACGTTTTCAGTTTGAGGGTGCTCATAAACCAAAGACGAAAATTAATAAGATGGATGTTGTTAATACAGCATATATGTATTTACATGCCCCTTACCTTTGGGGCGGAAGAACCCCTATGGGAGTCGATTGTTCAGGTTTGACTCAAATGGCTTATCGTTTAAATGGTATTTCTATCCCTAGAGACGCTTCTCAACAAGTTGAATTAGGTACGACTTTAAGTTTTATAGAAGAAGCAGAACCTGGCGATTTGGCTTTTTTTGATGATGCTGAAGGAACGATTATTCATGTGGGTATGATTCTAGAAAACAACCACATCCTTCATGCTTCTGGTAAAGTTCGTATCGATAGAATAGACCAGCAGGGTGTTTTTAACAAACAGCTGGGAGAACATACACACAAATTACGCTTGATCAAGCAAATCTTTTAAATAAGTTTTAAAGTGAAATAATAAAGTCCAATATAAATTGTAATAATTTCTGTAGGATCTGTTATTCAATATTTCATTCCGTTTTAGATAAAATGCTTATTGAAGAAATGGGTTGTTTTGTCTTTCAAATCCAATAGTAGTAGAAGGTCCATGTCCTGGGTAAACCACCATCTTATCATCAAGAATGAGTAATTTATCTTTGATCGACTTTATTAATGTTTCATGATCGCCCATAGGTAAATCTGTTCTACCAATGCTTAAGTGGAATAATACATCTGCAGAAAGAATGATATTTTCTTCATTATTTACCAAGCATATATGACCTGGCGCATGTCCTGGTGTGAATATGATATTAAATTCGCTGTTTCCAAATTTAATAATATCACCTTCTTCAATAAACTTTTTGACTTTAGGTAACTTATTTAAGTTAACACCATATGTACGAGCTGCAAGGGGAGCGTATTCTAGCATGGGCAGATCAGCTTGATGCATGATTGGACTTAAATTATAGGTGTCTGCAACAAAGCTGTTCCCAAAAATATGATCAAGGTGACAGTGCGTATTAACAAGGGCTACCGGCTTTAATTTGTTTTGTTCAATGAAATTTTTGAGGATTGTATTTTCTGTTTTATCATAACACCCAGGATCTACAATGATACATTCTTTACTTTCATCGAAAGCAATATACGTGTTCTCCTGGAAAGGATTAAAAGTGAAGCTTTTAATAGAGATCATTTTATCGTGATTTATAGTCGAGTAAAATTAGGTATTTTTCGATTATAATAGTTTAAATTCGCTTTAGTAATAAATTTAAATCAATTAAATGTCAAGCCCTTCAAAAAATGTTAAAGGTTATTGTTTGGTTACGGGTGCTAGTCATGGAATAGGAAAGGCTATTTCTTATGAATGGGCTTCAAGAGGGGTTTCTATTGTTGCAGTTGCTATTGATAGTTATGCTCTTAAAGAACTTAAAGAAGATATAGAATCTAATTACAAGGTTTCATGTTTAACTTTAACCAAAGATTTATTAGATATTAATGCCCCAAAAGAAATTTTAGATTGGTGTGTTGAAAATAATATTGATGTACAGGTTCTCATTAATAATGTTGGTTTAGGTTCGACGGGTAGTTTTGAAGATACAACACTAGATTTTGATATTAGTTTGGTAAAACTGAATGTTTTTCCAATGATCCAATTAACAAAATTATTTTTACCAGTTTTAAAGAAATTTGAGAAATCATTTATTTTAAATATGAGTAGTTTAGGTAGTCTTAGACCTATACCATATAAGGCTTTGTATTCGGCTTCAAAGGCATTTATTTATTCATTTTCTAGGGCTATTTCTTCAGAGTTAAAAGAAGATTCTGTTTATGTATCTGTTTCTTGTCCTGCAGGCGTTTATACAAATGAAGCAGCAGTTAAAAGAATTAAAGTAAGTGGCAAAATTGGTAAATGGACGAGTTTAAATGCCAATATAGTAGCTAAATACATTGTGAATGGCATGCTAAATGGCAAAAGGTTAATTATTCCAGGAGTTGGCGCTAAGTTTCTTATGGTTTTAATGAAATTATTACCAGAAAACCTTAACCGATGGATGGTTGGTAGAAATATGAAAAGAAATATAATTGCAGTCTAAAATAAAAGATATTGTTGATGCTTCAATGAAGAAGATGGTGTCATGGCGTGAGCACCTTCATGCACATCCTGAACTTTCATTTCAGGAAGTAAATACTTCTGCATTTGTAGCATCTACTCTTGAGGAATTGGGTATTCCTTACCAACATGGAATTGCTGGCACAGGTGTAGTAGCTTTAATTAAAGGACAAAATCCTGAAAAGCACTGTGTTGCTTTGCGTGCCGATTTGGATGCTTTGCCAATACATGAAGAAAATGAGGTTCCTTATAAATCAAAAAAACAAGGTGTTATGCATGCTTGTGGTCATGATGTACATACCACTTGTTTATTAGGTGCTGCTATTGTTTTAAATCAATTTAAAAATCAATTTGAAGGGACTATTAAGCTCATTTTTCAACCAGGTGAAGAGCGTTTACCTGGTGGTGCATCTATGATGATAAATGAAGGTGTTCTTCAAAATCCTAAAGTTGATAAAATATTAGCACTTCATGTGTATCCTTCTATGGACGTTGGAAAAGTAGGATTTAAACCAGGTCTTTATATGGCTGCTTGTGATGAGCTTTATCTTACTATTAAAGGAATAGGTGGTCATGCTGCTCTTCCTAATGCATACAATAATCCAGTAATGCTTATTTCTAAACTATTACCAAAGCTTGAATCTTATTTAGAATCTCTTTCTGATTCAACCTCTCCTTTTGTTTTTGCTTTTGGTAAATTAGAAGCTGAAGGTGCGACTAATGTAATTCCTGAATTCGCGAAAGCTTCTGGAACATTAAGAACAATGGATGAACAGTGGCGTAGTAATATTCATAAAAAGCTTAAAGTTTTTGTTGCTGACTTTTTAACTTCTAATAATGCTGAGGGACAGTTGGAGATTATAAAAGGTTATCCTTGTTTAAATAATGATGAAATCTTAACTGAAAATTGCATTCAAAGTGCTAATGAGTATCTTGGTTCTGAAAATGTTGAGCTTTTGGATGTTCGAATGACGGCAGAAGATTTTTCTTTTTTTAGTCAAAAAATTCCAGCTTGTTTTTTTCGATTGGGTGTTCGTAATGAAGATTTAGGTATTATTTATGGGGTACATCATCCTAAATTTGATGTTGATAAAAATGCTATTAAATATGGCGCTGGATTGATGGCATACAGCGCTTTAAAGTCATTTGATTAGTTTGCAAGCTCTGATAAAAACTTAATCCGCATTAAACGTAGCTCTTCTTCGTCATACTCTTCTTCAAATTCTTCCATTGCTTCTTCAATAGAATCTGTTTCGGCATCATCTTTAAAGTAATCAAATATTTCATCTTGTTGATCTGATTCTAGGATTTCATCAAGATAATAATTGATGTCTACCTTAGTACCGGAATAAACAATATTCTCCATTTCATTAATGAGTTTAGGCATATCAAGTCCTTTTGCTGATGCTATATCTTCAAGAGGTAATTTACGATCAGTGCTTTGTATGATATAGACTTTTAAACCTGATTTATTCACGATAGACTTAATCACCATATCTTGAGGTCTATCAATATTATTTTCTTCTACATAACTTGCAATAAATTCTATAAATTCTTTTCCAAATCGATTGGCTTTTCCGGCACCTACACCATTAATGTTTACTAATTCATCAATAGTAATAGGATATTGAAGAGCCATATCTTCTAGAGATGGATCTTGAAAGAGAACAAAAGGTGGAAGATTTTTGGTCTTAGCTACTTTTTTTCGAAGACTTTTTAGCATGCTTAAAAGCTTAGTGTCATAAACATCAGATTTTATATTTAATTCTGTTTCCTGATCTTCGATATTTGAATAATCGTGATCCTCTCGGATCATAAATGATGTAGGTTTTATTAAAAACTCTTTTGCATTATTATTAAGCTTAAGTATGCCATATGATTCTATTTCTTTATCAAGGAAGCCACCCACAATAATTTGCCGAATTATTGCATGCCAATATGCCGAATCATTATTTTCACCCTTACCAAAAGAATTTAACTGATTACAATTATAATCATTAATCATCGCAGTCATTTTTCCAGTCAGGATATTTACAATTTCTTTAGCTTTAAATTTTTCTTTACTTTCTTTAATTGTATCTAAGACCAATTTTACTTGATCTTTACCTTCGTGATGTTTTTTAGGGTTTTTACAATTGTCACATAGTGCATTACAATTGGTTTCGTTGTAATGTTCTCCAAAATAATGTAAAATGTATTTTCTTCTACACATTGAAGTTTCAGCAAATGAAACTGTTTCTAGGAGTAATTGTTTACTAATTTCTTGTTCAGCTACTGGTTTTCCTTGTGTAAATTTTTCTAATTTTTCAATGTCTTTGTAGCTGTAAAATGCTACACAAATTCCTTCTCCACCATCTCGACCTGCGCGACCAGTTTCTTGGTAATAACTTTCAAGACTTTTAGGGATATCATGGTGTACTACAAACCGAACATCTGGTTTGTCTATTCCCATACCAAATGCTATAGTTGCTACAATAACATTACAGTCTTCCATTAAAAAAGCATCTTGATGTTTAGCTCTAGTATTTGAATCTAAACCTGCATGATAGGCTAATGCATTAATTCCGTTTACTTGAAGTGTTTTAGCTATTTCCTCTACTTTTTTTCTACTTAGGCAATAAACAATTCCAGATTTATCAGGATGTTGTTTTATAAATTTAATTATTTCTTTGTTTACATTAATCTTAGGTCTTACTTCGTAGAAAAGGTTTTCTCTGTTAAAAGAAGATTTAAATAATTTGGCATTTTCCATTCCCAAGTTTTTCTGAATATCTTCTTGAACTTTTTCTGTTGCAGTTGCTGTAAGAGCAATGATAGGTGCTTTTCCTATACTTTGAATAATATTTCTTAGGTTTCTGTATTCAGGACGGAAGTCGTGTCCCCATTCAGATATACAATGGGCTTCGTCAATCGCAAAGAATGATAATTTGACTGATTTTAAAAAATTAATATTATCTTTTTTTGTTAATGACTCTGGTGCAACATAAAGTAATTTTGTATGCCCCGATCGAATATCATCTTTAACTTGTTGAGCTTCTTTTTTTGTTAAAGAAGAATTAAGTACATGAGCAACATTATCATTTGATGAAAGCCCACGAATAGCATCAACCTGATTTTTCATTAATGCAATTAGAGGAGATACAATAATTGCAGTTCCTTCACTTATAAAGGCTGGAAGTTGATAACATAAAGATTTACCACCTCCAGTAGGCATAATGACAAAAGTATCATGGCCCTTAATTAAGCTTTCTATGATTACTTTTTGATTGCCTTTAAAATTTGAAAAACCAAAATAATTTTTGAGGGCAGTTTGTAGAGAGATATTTGTTCCATTCATGGGCTATAAATTCCCGAAAATTGAGTTATTTTGCAATACATATAAAGAAAATAAAAACTTCTGGAATAACAAAACATTAGTGTTGAAATCTTCAAAGCAAATAATAGAAATAGCTAAAAGTGTTATTAACCAAGAAGCACATGCTATTCTTGAGCTTTCTTCGTTACTTGACAATCAATTTAGTGAAGTTGTAAATTTACTTTATAATTCAACTGATAGACTTATTGTTACTGGTATTGGCAAGAGTGCAATTATAGCTAATAAAATAGTAGCAACATTAAATTCTACAGGTCAACCTGCTATGTTTATGCATGCAGCAGATGCAATTCATGGTGACTTAGGTATGATTCAAAATAATGATGTTATTTTATGTATTTCTAAAAGTGGAAGTACACCTGAAATAAAAGTACTTGTGCCTCTAATTAGGAATTTAGGTAACAAGTTAATAGCTATGGTTTCTAATAAATTATCATTTTTAGCCCAACATTCTGACTATGTTTTGCATGCTTTTGCTGAAAACGAAGCTTGTCCGAATAATCTTGCACCTACAACTAGTACAACAACTCAGTTGGTTTTGGGAGATGCATTGGCTTTAGCTTTATTAGAAGTCAGGGGGTTTTCAAGTAATGACTTTGCCAAGTATCATCCTGGAGGAGCATTAGGTAAAAAGCTGTATCTTCGTGTAGGAGATCTTATGCAATCTCAAAAACCTCAAGTGAATTTAAGTTCTTCGTTGCAAGATGTCATTATAGAAATTTCCTCAAAACGATTAGGTGCAACAGTTGTTCTAGACGGTAATATAATATCAGGTTTAATAACTGATGGTGATTTACGTAGAATGCTAGAAAAAAGTGCAGATATTAATAATCTCATTGCATCTGATATTATGGCAGAAAATCCAAAATGCATTAGCAAAAATGCATTAGCAGCAGAAGCTCTTGGTCTTATGGAGGTAAATCAAATTTCTCAACTTGTTGTTGATGACCAAGGAACTTATATTGGAATTATTCATTTACACGATATACTTAAAGAAGGAATTTTATAAATGGTTACTGAGAAAGCAGAAATGTCATTTTTAGAACATTTAGGTGTTCTACGTGGTCACCTTATTAGATCTGTTATTGCGGTACTTTTTTTAACAGTTTTAGCATTTTTAAATAAAAGTTTTCTTTTTGATCGGCTTTTATTGGCATCAAAAGAACCAGATTTTATTACCTATAGAGCATTATGTAGGATTTCAGAATGGTTTAATTTAGGAGATGTTTTATGTATTACTGAACAGCCTTTTATTTTAATGAATGTTGATATGTCTGGACAGTTTACCATGCACATTTGGGTGGCTTTCATATCAGGTATTATTACTGCATTCCCTTATATTATATGGGAACTGTGGCTTTTTATTAAGCCAGCGTTACATGTTAATGAAACCAATTATACTTCTGGAGTTGTATTTATGGTTTCTTTCTTATTTTTTATAGGTGTGTCTTTTGGTTATTTTATGATTGCACCACTTTCTGTTAACTTCTTGGGTACCTATCAAGTTAGTGAAATGGTCTCAAATCAAATTAATTTAAGTTCATTTATTAGTACAGTAACCACAATCACTTTTGCGTGTGGAATTATATTTCAATTACCTATTGTTGTTTATTTTCTTACAATTTTGGGTGTTTTGACTCCCCAGACCATGAAGTATTACCGTGCGCATTCTATTGTGGGGGCTTTAATTATTTCAGCTGTTATTACACCACCAGATTTGTCGAGTCAAATATTGGTTACTTTACCTTTATTGGTTTTATATGAAATAAGTATCTATATTTCAAAGTATGTATTAAATAGATCCAATTCAAAACATGAAATTAAGAGCTGAACAGATCATAAAAACATATGGTGACCGCCAAGTTGTTAAAGGGGTTAGCTTAGAAGTCAATCAAGGTGAGATTGTCGGCCTTTTAGGTCCCAATGGTGCTGGGAAAACCACTACTTTTTATATGATTGTAGGTTTGATAAGGCCCAGTTCTGGACATGTCTATTTAGATGGTGACGATATGACTAACCACCCTATGTATGTTAGAGCTCAAAAGGGAATTGGTTATCTGGCTCAAGAAGCTTCAGTTTTTCGAAAATTATCTGTAGAAGATAACATCAAAGCTGTTTTGGAGATGACAAATCTAAGTTTAAATGATCAACATCTTAAGTTAGAGGAACTTTTAAGTGAATTTGGTCTTGAACATATTCGATCTACGCGTGGTGATCTTTTATCTGGTGGTGAGCGAAGAAGAACTGAAATAGCAAGAGCTTTGGCTGTAAACCCTAAATTTATTCTTTTAGACGAACCTTTTGCAGGCGTAGATCCTATTGCTGTTGAGGATATTCAATCGATTGTGTGTAAGCTTAAAAATAAAAATATTGGTATTTTGATTACCGATCATAATGTACAAGAAACACTTTCAATTACAGACCGAGCTTACTTGCTTTTTGAAGGTAATATTTTAAAAGCTGGAACAGCCGAT
Source organism: Bacteroidetes bacterium MED-G21 (assembly GCA_002457305.1). GTDB lineage: Bacteria > Bacteroidota > Bacteroidia > Flavobacteriales > UBA7430 > MED-G21. Next base: position 20,083 of record NTKG01000010.1, read on the forward strand.
GAGTTGGCTGCCGATGAACAAGTGCGAAGAGTTTACCTAGGCTATAATTTTGTTCTTCGCAAATAACCTAATTAGTTCTCTTAACTATAGACATCAATATATAAAGCAATATAATTAAAGGTATTGCTGAAAATTCTAAGCAAGTCAAAAGGATAATAGACATTGTGATGAGAAAGAATCTAAACTTGTTATCCTGGAATTTAAAATTTTTAAATTTTAATGAAAACATATTGATTCTGGATACTAATGCCAAGGACATTAGGATAGTTATGATCAATAATATTTCAGGTATCTCAAATAAATAAGCAATTGTACTTTCTGAATTAAAAGTTGTAATTAATGGGATTGAAACAAATACCAAACAATTAGCTGGAGTAGGTAAGCCTATAAAATTTTCATTTTGATTTTCATCAACATTAAATTTGGCCAGTCTGTAGGCAGAGAATATTGGAATTAAAAGCGCCATAAATGAATATTGACTCAACGTGCCTTCTTCTAGTATATGAAAGACTACAGACCCGGGAACCAATCCAAAGCTAACCATATCTGCCAAGGAATCGAGTTCTTTGCCTATGGGGTTAGAAACATATAGCAATCTCGCAGCTGCACCATCCATAAAATCAAAAACAGCAGCAAGACCAATAAGGTAGGCAGTAAATACTAATTTACCATGGAATGTAAAGTATAAAGCGATACAACCACAAATAAGATTTGAGATTGTTAGTAGATTTGGAATGTGTTTTGACATCTAAACTTATATTTGTAACAAATTAAAGCAATTTATCGCGATTGAATTATAAAATATGAGATTTGTAAGACAGATTCTTTTTTGTTTGTTATCGGCACTGTTATTTTTTATTTCATGGCCACCAAATTCATTCCCCATTTTTATTTTTATTGCATTTGTGCCAATTTTATGGTTTGTATTTAATTTTAATACAGGAAAAAAAGTTTTTTCAACTTGGTTTTTATATCTGAGTCTTGTACTTACTTTTTTTGGGCTGAATTTTTCTCTTACTTCCTGGGTGATGAATGCCCATTGGGGCGGAGGTCTTTTTGCCTCTTGTTTGAATACATTTTTGATGTCCATCGTTTTAATACTTGTTTATAAGATTAAAAAAATGATAGGAGAGAAGCATGCCCTTATTTCTTTTCCTGTTTTGTGGCTTGCATTTGAATATCTTCATCTCAATTGGGACCTTACATGGTCTTGGTTGACTTTGGGAAATGTTTTTTCTGAGAATACATCTTGGATACAATGGTATGAATATACAGGTGTTTTGGGAGGCTCTTTATGGGTTTTGACTATAAATACGCTTCTTTACTTAGCTTTAAGAAAATTTCTATCAAATCAGTCTTTATTAAAACCTTTGCTCTTTGCTTTAGTGTTTTTAACAATTCCTTTATTTATTTCAAACTCAATACTCTCAAATTTTTCTGAACCTCAGCAAGGAGAGGTTAATGTGGTTATTGTTCAACCTAATTATGAGCCTCATTTTGAAAAATTTAGTATTCCACAAAATACTCAATTACTACGCGTAGAGTCATTACTTGATTCCGTTTGGAACTCTGATGTCGATCTAATCGTATTGCCAGAAACATTTATAATTGATTGGATTTGGGAATCTAGAATAGAAGTTGCTCCAATAGTTCAAAGAATGCGCTCTTGGTTGAAAGACCATCCAAATACTCAAATCCTTACTGGTGCCTCTACCGGTAAATTATTAGAGGAATCTCAACAGATAAAACCTACTGCTAGACAAAGTAGTTCAGGAATTTGGTATGAGGTTTTTAATACAGCTTTATTAATTTCTGTTGATGAGCCGGTTCAAATTTTTCACAAGTCTAAATTAGTTCCAGGTGCTGAAATGACGCCTTATCACCTTTTATTTAAGCCTATTTTGGAAAAATTCCCAATTGAATTGGCTGGGAGTATTGGTAATTTTGGGGTAAATGATTCTATTTTTAATTTAAATTCTAAACAGGGGTCCTTTACATCACTCATTTGTTATGAATCTATTTTTGGTGAATACGTCTCCAAATTTATGGCAAAAGATGCCGAATGGATTTGTTTGATTTCAAATGACGGTTGGTGGGGACATACTTATGGTCATCAACAACTTCATTCTTATGCGCGATTAAGAGCCATAGAGAATAGAAGATACATTGTTCGTTCTGCAAATACTGGAATCAGTTCGGTTATAAATCCTGTAGGAATTGTTGAACAATTTTTACCTTACTCAGAAAAAGGAGTTATAGAAGCGACTATTTTTAAATCTGATGTCATAACTTTTTACTCTAAGTATGGAGATTATATTGGAAGACTTGCTTCTTTTTTAGCAATTGTATATATATTGCAGTTAATGATTAATTATTTAAGACATAAAGATTTATTTAAATAACAAAATGATGAATCAATATAAATATTTAATTTTTGCATTTTTTACTTTAATTTTATTTGGTGCATGTGAGAAGGATGAGTGCTCAAATGCTCCATTTAACCTTTCTTTTAATACATATGTACATCAAGATGAGTTTGTGTTAAATAATGCTTTGTATGACGATTATTTGGGGCGTAAATTCCGCGTTGAGTTGTTAAAGTTTTACTTTTCAAATTGTTTTCTGGAAAAACAAGATGGAACATTGGTACCTATTGTTGATGTTGCTTTGGTGGATTATGGTTCAACATCTCCACTAAGTATTGATCTTGATTTGGAAACAGGTAATTACATCAACTTACACTTTGCTGTTGGACTAGATTCATTAATGAATGCTTCAGATCCTGTAAGTTTTGAAAGTTCTCATCCGCTTAGTATTGCTAATAATACCTACTGGTCATGGGCTTCTAAGTACAAGTTTTTTATGTTAGAAGGGCGTGTTGATTCTCAATCTGATGGTGTTCCTAATGCTGCTTTTTCATACCATTCTGGTTTTAATAGTTTGTACAGAGAAATTACGGTACCTCTTAATGAATTTAATATTTCTAGTGATGGTGGGTCTATTTTGTTAGAATTCAATTTGGAGTCTGTGCTTTATGGAGAAGCTGGAATTGTCGATTTTGTTAGTGCACCTTTTTCTCATTCCGAAAACAATTATGAAATAGTAGAGATTATTTCGGATAATCTTTTAAATGCTTTTAAGATTAATGAATAAATTATAGTTATGAATAAATTTTTATGTTCTTTTTTTGTATTAATCTCTTCATATTTATATTCTCAAAGTGATACCACACATGTTCAAGCGCATATTGATGCCCAATTGACTTGGTATGGTAATTATGATGCAATTGCACCCTTTCCAATTGGTGATACTTCTTTCGAGAAAATATTAATGGATTTTACTATGGGTTGTGCAGATGGTGGTTGTTCACATTGGGATTATACTGTATCCGTTTATTTAATGCATCCAACAGGTGTTTTGGATTCTAATATTATTGTTTTAGATACTTTAAGTCTTGAACCATTAGATGTTGATACCACTTGGAATGTTTATGAGGTGACTGAGAAGTTTGAGCTAGGCCGAATGATTACGCCATATGGGAATTATATGGATTGGAATCAACCATCAGATCCAAACGATTTATATGATGAAAATTGGGAACATTCATATGTATTTGATTTGACAGATTTTGCTCCGCTTTTAACTGATTCTGCATTAATTAGGGTTCATTATGATGGCTGGAGTAGTGGCTTTAGTGCTACTGTAAATTTTGATTTTATTGAAGGTATACCTCCTCGTAAAGTTTTGAGTGTTGAAAATATTGATCCTGTTGGTAAGTATACTTATCTATCCCTTTCTGACGATCAAAATTTTCAACCAATTACAAAATTATTTAATGAAGATGTCCAAGGTGTTGCTGTGAAGTCTTATGTTTCTGGACATGGGCATGAAGGCCCTCAAAGCTGTTGTGAATGGGTTTCAAAACAACACAGTATATCAATTAATGGTGATGATATATACCAATGGGATGTGTGGAAAGATTGTGGAATGATACCTATATATCCTCAAGGAGGGACTTGGCCTTTTGATAGAGCTGGTTGGTGTCCTGGAACAGAGGTAGATCTTCAAGTAAGTGAACTTACTGAGTTTATTGATTTAGATTCGGAAGTAGAACTTGATTATAGCGTTCAAGCGTATACTGATAATGGTGAACAAGCAGGGACTTTTATCGTTTCAAATACTTTATTCACTTATGGTAATATTAATTTTGAAAATGATGTTGAGATTGTAGACATCGTCAAGCCAACAAATAAAGATAATTGGACTAGAATGAATCCTATATGTGGTAATCCAATGGTAAAAATACGCAATAGAGGTTCAAAATTTTTAACATCAGCTACCATTGAGTATGGAATTGAAGGTGGTACACTTTCATCTTATGAATGGAATGGTGCATTAGATTTTTTAGAATCCACATCTATTGAATTACCTGTACCAAATTGGTCTGGCGTTGCTGAAGATTCTAAGTTTATTGCCACTGTCATTTTAGAAGATGATCAGTATTTAAATAACAATAGTCTAACTACTGATTTTGATATACCAGATGTACTTCCAGGCACATTTGTTTTTGAATTTAGAACACAAACCAATAATGGATCTACCAATCGTGCCTCTCAAAGCTCATTTTACATCAATGATATAAATGGGAATCTTGTTTTTGAGCACACATCATCATTACAACCCTATACCTGGTATAAAGATACCATTTACTTACCTTTTGGTTGTTATGAACTTGTTTTTGAAGATTCCGCTGAAGATGGTGTAAATGAATATTGGTATAATGGTGAGTCTAGTAGCGCTGCTGGTAAAGTTCAAATTAGAAATATGAATGGAGATATTATTAAAAAGTTCCCTGATGATTTTGGTCAACAAATTGATTATAGATTTACTGTAGAGTATCCTCTAAGAATTGAATCTAAAGGTATAGCTACTTTTGATTTATATCCGAACCCTGCTAGAGATTTTTTATCAGTTAATCTATCTCTGTCTTCACCCCAGGATGTGTCATTTATATTGTACAACTATTTAGGTGATGAATTGAAGCGACTAGATATATGTAATTTTACTGTTGGTACCGAATCATTCAATACTCAATCATTAAGTTCTGGAATGTATTTTATTAAAGTAATTACGCCAACTCAAGAATTTTTTGATAAATTTATTATTCTTGACTAAATATTTTATGTTTATGTGAGTTGTTACAGATAATTTTTTTTACAAATAATAATAATAAATTTAAATATATAATTTTTTAATTAAATTAGTTTTTAATTTAATGATGATGATTTTAAGAAAGTCTTATTTATTAATAATAGCAATACTAATTACAAACGTTAATTTATTTCCAAAAGATGTTGTTATTGGTCAAAATAATACTAAGGATATAAATCTTTCTGGCTGTATTTCCTTTATTGAAGATTCATTTTCAGTTCTATCAGTTAATCAATTAGAACAGATAGATAAATGGCAGCCTTTGAAAGGTAATATTTTGTCTAAGCCTGTTAATAATTCTACTTATTGGTATAAAATTCAGATAAATAATAGCTCAGATAATCATTTTTTATTTTTTGATTATTTTCTTCTCGACTTTCTTGATGTATATTATTTCGCAGATTCTGGTTTAATTCATAAAACGGCGTCAGGGAATCGTTTGAATTTTAATCAAAGAGAAAATTTAAGTAATTATCATTATTTTAAAATTCCTAAGGGTTCATTTACCTGTTTTATTCGATTGCAAAGTATTTTAAATTTTCAATTTCCTCTTAAGATTATAAATTCCGAAAAGGTAAATCAAATACAAACAAAATCATATTTAGTTATAGGTTGGAACTTTGGCGTATTGCTTTTATTAGTAGTGGTTCATTTATTTGTTTATGTAAATTTTAAGGAAATAATTTATATCTATTACGTGTTTTATATGATGTTTTTGGTGGTTTCCTTCGCAACTCATTTAGGAATTACTTCTCAATTTTTATGGCCATCGCATCCTATTTTTAATGATTTTTTACATACCTATATTTCTTTAGGTTTTGTTTTTATGGGGCTATTTGTTATGGATCTTCTTAAAATAAAAAGTCATTACCCAAACTATTCAAAAGCATTTAATCTGTTTTTTTTTATTTTCATTTTTAGTGGAATATTAAATTTTTTCAACCGTCTTTTAAGTATTGAAATTATTCAACATTCTATACCTATATTTAATATGTTTTTATTTTATATTGGTGTTAAAACGTTTTTATCTAAAAGAGATTTATTTTCTCTTTACTTTATAGTTGTATGGACTATTCATTTATTTTTTATTATCATCTTTTTAATGGTTCTGAAAGGTTTTATTGTCTCAAATTTCTTTACAAGATATTCTGCTATTATGGGAAACTTTTTTGAAGCAGTCATGTTTTCTTTTCTTTTAATTTACCGATTTAAATTATTACAAAATGAAAAAGATGAAGTTCAAATTAAGGAATTAAATCTCCGAATTGAAAAACAACAAATGTTGGAAGATTATACTCAATCATTGGAGGATAAAGTTGAGCAAGCCATGAATGATATTGAAAAATATCAAAGTGATTTAGTACAGTCTGAAAAAATGAATTCTTTAGCTCTTATATCTTCTGGCATATCTCATGAAATAAATGGTGCGATTCATTTATTTAACTCAAGTATTTCAATTATTGAACGAAATATTAAAGTATTAAATGACTATACTCAACGATATGATAATATTGAAATTGATAATCCTGATATTAAAGAAAATATTCAAAAAGTTAGAAATTCTAGCATAGAATATGAGTGTATTGATGATGTTATTAATGAATCTGATGATTGTATAAAACGAGCTCAATCTGGTATTAATAGAATTGTTAGCATAACGAATAGTTTAAATTACTTTACAATGTCAGATACTAATTTACCTCTTACTAGTACTGATATAAATAAGGTTATTAAATCTCTGGTTACGCTGCAGAAAGCTATTTTACCGTCGGGTATTAAAGTTGATATGAAATTAGGTGAGTTGCCTCTTATTCATTTAAAAGCTAAGAATTTGAATCAAGCTTTTTTAAGTGTTTTTGAATTTTCTCTTCATGCAATAAAATCTAAATCCATACCTAAAGGTTTTATTAAAATTGAAACAAAATCAATTGGTGATCAAATTATCATCTTATTTAGTGATGATGGTGTTGCATTAAGTGATAATGATCTGCAAAATATTTTTGATCCATTCCATTTAAATCGAGTTGTAGGAAGTAGAGGCTTAGGCTTGTCTGCTGCATATAGAGCTGTTAAGGAGCATGGTGGAGATATTGAAGTTAATGCTGAACATGGTAAAGGAACTACATTTAAGATAACGCTCTCCCTAAATTAAAATTTAATATAGAATTTAACTTAATCATTGACCTCTTTTATGTTTAAAGGAGCTGATGTTTATATATGATGTTATTTAAATTTTAATGTATTGTTAGTCAAAATATACGGTAGTGCTGTAAATGGAATAGGCGCATCAACTATTACTATTGAAGTTAATATCTCTAGAGGCGTAAAGTTTGTACTTGTTGGTTTACCAGACAATGCTGTTAGAGAGTCAAAAGAGCGTATTCATGTTGCTTTATTTAATCAAGGTTTTCGATGGCCAGGATTTAAAGTAGTTGTCAACATGTCACCTGCAGATATTCGAAAAGAAGGTTCTGCGTATGATTTACCTATTGCTCTTGGTGTAATGATCGGTTCAAAGCAATTGATTGCTGACGATGTTTCATCTTATATCATTATGGGTGAGCTTTCTTTGGATGGAACTATTTTACCTATTAAAGGGGCTTTACCTATTGCTATTCAGGCAAGAGAAGAGGGCTTTAAAGGACTTTTACTTCCTAAAGAAAACGCTAAAGAAGCTGCAATTGTTGATGGGTTAAATGTATATGGCATGACTACACTAGAATCTGTATGTGATTTTTTTAAGTTTCCTAAATGCAGAGTACCAGAGTTTGTAGATACAAGATCCATTTTTAAGCAAGATCAAAAATTTAATTTGAATGACTTCTCTCAAGTTAAAGGGCAGTATACTATAAAAAGAGCTCTTGAAATTGCAGCAGCTGGAGGGTATAATGTTTTATTAATTGGACCGCCAGGCGCAGGAAAAACTATGCTTGCAAAAAGGTTTTCAACTATTTTACCACCACTTACTTTAGGAGAAGCGCTTGAGACTACAAAAATTCACTCTGTGGCTGGAAAGCTGAAGAATCATTCAGCATTAATTGCCCATAGACCTTTTCGATCGCCACATCACACTATTTCAGATGTTGCATTAGTTGGCGGTGGAACTATACCGCAACCTGGAGAGATTTCTTTAGCACATAATGGCGTTCTGTTTTTAGATGAATTACCCGAGTTTAAACGTACTGTTTTAGAAGTCATGAGGCAGCCTTTGGAAGATCGTGTGGTAACGATTTCTCGTTCTCGTTATACTGAAGAATTTCCTGCAAGTTTTACTTTGGTTGCATCTATGAATCCATGTCCTTGTGGCTACTATAACCATCCTGAAAAAAAATGTGTTTGTGCACCAGGTTTGGTTCAGAAATATTTGAATAGAGTATCTGGACCTCTTTTAGATCGAATTGATTTACATGTTGAAGTTACTCCAGTTAGTTTTGATGAACTTACTGAAGAATATAAGTCAGAATCTAGCAGTCTTATCAGAAACCGTGTTATAAATGCTCGAAAAGTTCAGGAGAGTAGATTTGATTCAAAATCTACTTATTGTAATTCACAAATGAGTACAACCGATTTAAATAAGTATTGTACCATTGATAAAGAGGCTATGAATGTTTTAAAACTTGCTATGGAAAAACTTGATTTAAGCGCTAGAGCTTATGATCGTATTTTAAAAGTTTCGAGAACTATTGCAGATTTAGATCATAGTAAATCTATTTTAACTAAACATTTATCTGAAGCAATTCAATATCGAAGTTTAGATAGGGAAGCGTGGGCTGGGTAAAATGTATTCTTGTTAATTTTATATTTTGAGTTTTAAATAAAAAAAGCATCCAATCGGATGCTTTTTTATAAAATTAATGAATATTTAGTCATTAAGAATCAATGGCATGCCATCCTCTCCGCTTCCGATAACTACAACTTTAGAGTTGTTAGATTTAGAAAGTTCAATTGTAGCTTCAATACCACGCATTTTTAGCAGGCTTGGCGTAAGAGAGCTGTTTACAATTTTGTTGGCAGCAGCTTCACCCTCAGCAGCAATTCGTTTTCTTTCTGCTTCAGAAGCTTCTTTTTCGAGTCTGTAACGGTAGGCAGCAGCTTCTTGTTCTTGCTTAAGCTTATCATCTATGGCCTGACGAATTTTTTCTGGAAGACGAATAGAACGTATTAAAAGTGCCTTCATTTCTACATTATTACCAGCAAGGATATCTTTTGTTTCTTCAATAATAGCAGATTCTACTTCGTTACGTTTGGTAGAATAAATTTCTTCAGCTTCATAGCGACCCATTACTTTTCTTGCAGAAGAGCGTACTTCTGGGATCACAAGTCGGTCTATGTAAGACTTTCCAAATTCTTCGTGTAAGAAACCAATTTGAGCATAGGTAGGATGAAAACGAACCGTAATCTCAATGTTCATGGAGAGACCATTTTTATCAAGAATATCCATGCTTTCTTCAACTTTTTGTTCTTTCACTTCATAGACATAAACCTCGTTCCAAGGTGCTATAAAATGAAATCCAGGAGGGACAATATTTTCTTTGTCTAAACCTGTTGTAAACTTTCTAAAGATGATGGCCCTTTCACCTGGTTGAATGGTGACTGTAATTTGGGAGCTTAATAGCATTAAAAAGAAAAATACCGCTCCTGCGATAATAACGAATGGATTTACTTTTTGATTCATTTTTTATAATTTTTTGGTTAATGAGTACCTAGTCTTTTACGAATAATCCACTCAAGGAATAAGCATAGTAAAAGTAGTAAAAAGATTGCTTTTTGTTTAATCAAGTCACTTAAATATTCATTAAAGTAGACTTTCTGATTGCTGTTGATATTCGATGATATAATTTCGGAATAGTCGTCAAAATTTTCTTTTAAAATAAATTGACCACTGCTGTTACTACTTAATTGCTTAAGTGTTTTCCAGTTCGCCTGTTGTTGTTGTTGTTCTAGTTTTGATTCTAATACGACGAAAGTACCACTTTGTTCTGCATACTCATTTTTAAATTTAGAATTCACTTTAAACTCATAGCTACCCTTATTTAAATTCTTAATTGAAGTTTGATACTTTCGCTTAAGTGGACTAAATGAATAAAGAAACTCTTTTTTAGATGGATCTGTTAAAACCAGACTCATTTCGGCATCTTCGATAAGTTGGTAATTATCATTGTAAAGTTGCGCATCCATATAAAATGTTGCCCCTTCATCAATCATTTTTGGATATTGTAAACGAAGTTTTCTTTTGTCTTTATTAAGTGTTAAATACTGACTTATACTTTGAAATAATTCATTGAAATTATCGTGTGATTCATTTTTTTGATAATCGAACAGTTTCCATTTCCAAAGTCCCTCTGCCAGAAGGATGGCCCAATTTTTTCCTTCTTTTTCTGCAAAAAATAACAGTTCATTATTTGTGGTTATGCCTTCAATTTTTTGTGTAAATAAAGATGAACATTCTTCTTTTAAAATCACATCTCCAAAAGGTGCTTGAAGAGGGGTGGCAGATTCAATGAATTTTTCACAATTTTCACTCAATTGAAATGGACCAAAATCTTTATTTATTATAGGGAATACCTCTTGCATTACGTTTTTAGTCTTAACTTCTACTAATTCTTGAACTTTATTGAATTCAGACCATTTACTTCCTTTACCACCAATAAAAAACAGTGCTGTTTCACTTTTAATGATATTGTCAAGAAGGTTTTTATTCCTATTTGTAAAATCTGGTATTTGATGTAATATGATGAGGTTATAGGCTTCAATTTCTTCATTAAATTCATGAAAAAGACTCTTTGTAACCTTATAATTTTTTCCTTCTTCTAAAGCAGATGTTAAAGCAGCGATATCGGGATGTGGACTCGAAGAAAGAATAAGTATGTTTTGAAGATTGTTAAGAATCTCTATTGCAACTTTTTGACGGTTATTTTCAGTGTTTCTTTCACCATCAAATGCATTAATTATAATATCATAATATTGGATACCTTCATTATTTGCTTCTATGAATATTTCCTTAGAAATTGGCGTTCGTGCCTTTATATTTAAGCTTTCAGTGTAAATTGTTTTGCCATTATTTATGACACTTATCTGGTGTTTTTGATCCGAGTCAAAGTTGCTCAAGATATCAAACTGAATAGGGAATTCATTTTCAAAATATGCAATTTCATTATGACGCACCGCTTTTATTTGCAGGTCGGGCTCAGGTGTGTCATCGCCAATAGCCATTGTAAATATAGGGCAATTGAGTTCTGAGGTTTTATAAAATGGATTTATCCCTTTGTTATAATTTCCATCTGATGCTAAGACGACTGCGGCTAAATTTCTATTGTAAAAGCGGTTTCCTATTTCTTCAAAAGCATCCGAGATGTCTGTTTTTTTACCTTTGAAGTCCATATTGACGCCTTCATTAATTTCGTCGCTAAAATGATAAGTGTAAATATCAAATTTTTCTGAAAGTATGTTGTTGTTTTCTTCTATCAGTGTTTTGAATTCTGATGTGTAGTATGTTGAGTCAGGATAGTTAAGTATAGAAGAGGAGGCGTCTTGCAAAAACACGATTATCGGTTTTTCAACTTGTTTTATCTCATTGAGCAGTTTTGGCTTAAATAATAGTATGATAAGAATACTTAAAGAAATGAACCTTAATGCAATTAAAATAATTTTTACACTTGGATGAGTAGATGAAAAGCGTTCATCTTTATGAT
>NTKG01000011.1 GCA_002457305.1 Bacteroidetes bacterium MED-G21
GTTAATACATTAAAGAATTTCACACAATAGGTAATGTCACTCATTTTTAAATGATATATTTTAAGAAATCATTAAGAATTTTAAAACTTGTATTTACAACATTAATTACAGAAGTTTACAAATAGAAAGTTAGTGATTCGAAAAAAATAAATTATGAAGAGATTTCTCTTTTATGGCTTGTTTATCTTAAGCATGATGTCATGCGACAAAGACAAATATGAATTTCCGAATGCAAATGTGAACCTCTTTCTTTATCCAAACAATCCCGAATTTAATGGGCTACATATTCCTGAAAACTGGGCTTATGTTAATGGCGGCGTCAACGGAATTCTAATTTACCACAATGCCATAGAAGGCTTTATTGCATACGATAGAGCCTGTACGAATGACCCATTAAACAGCTGCGAGCAAATATATATAGATACGGAAAACTTAAATACCCTTTCCTGTAATTGCTGCGAATCTCAATATTTTATTTTTGATGGATCAGTTATTCAAGGCCCTTCAGTACAAGCTTTGCACCGCTATCGAACTAATTTTGATGGAGTAAGATTAGACGTTTTTAATTAAACTAGTCATAAAAAACCCCGCATCTGCGGGGCTTTTTGATTAATATCGATAATATTCTGGTTTATATGGTCCTTTAACTGGAACGCTTATATAATCCGCTTGGTCTTGACTTAACTCTTCGAGTTCTACACCTAATTTGGCAAGGTGCAATTGCGCCACTTTTTCGTCCAAATGCTTTGGCAAGGTATAAACCTTGTTTTCGTATTTTTCTGAGCTCAACCACAATTCCAATTGAGCAAGCGTTTGATTGGCAAAAGAGTTAGACATTACAAATGAAGGGTGTCCTGTTGCACATCCTAAATTAACCAAACGTCCTTCAGCCAATAATATAATGTCTTTATCACCTAAAGTATATTGGTCGACCTGTGGTTTAATTTCAACTTTTGTGCTTCCATGATTGTTATTTAACCAAGCCACATCAATTTCATTGTCAAAGTGACCAATATTACACACAATTGCCTTGTCTTTCATCGTCTCAAAATGACGTCCAACAATAATGTCTTTATTTCCTGTAGCCGTAACAACTATATCTGCCTCTTTTACAGCATCGTCCATTTTCTTTACTTCAAAACCTTCCATAGCTGCTTGTAATGCGCAAATAGGATCTATCTCTGTAACTATAACACGAGCACCTGCGGCTTGCAAAGACTGTGCAGACCCCTTTCCTACATCACCATAACCAGCTACAACAGCAACTTTCCCAGAAATCATAACATCTGTGGCTCGTCGAATACTATCAACCAAAGACTCTCTACAGCCATACTTATTATCAAATTTAGATTTCGTAACAGAATCATTGACATTAATTGCAGGCATAACCAATGTGCCGTTTTTCTCTCTTTCATGCAAACGATGAACACCAGTCGTTGTCTCTTCAGACAGACCTTTAATACCTTTAATCAATTCTGGAAATTGATCAAATACCATGTTCGTAAGATCTCCACCATCATCTAGTATCATATTTAGAGGCTTTCGGTCTTCACCAAAAAATAAAGTTTGCTCTATGCACCAATCAAATTCTTCATCATTCATTCCTTTCCATGCAAATACAGGAATCCCTGCAGCTGCAATTGCTGCTGCTGCATGATCTTGAGTGGAAAAAATATTACACGAAGACCATTGAACTTCTGCACCAAGCGCAGTTAAAGTTTCAATAAGCACCGCTGTTTGAATGGTCATGTGTAAACAACCAGCAATACGTGCACCCTTAAGCGGCTGAGTTGCGGCATATTCTTCACGAATTGACATTAAACCAGGCATCTCTGCTTCGGCCAAAAGTATCTCTTTTCTTCCCCAATCTGCTAAGGAAATATCCTTAACCTTGAATTGAACATCTTTCATAGTTTCAGTCTTCATATTTCAATAATTTTAAAGTACAAAGATACAACAAAAATTAATTGAACTACTTTGTTTTAAGATCTATATATTTGCTTGAATATGAAAGAACTATTTCACAAAAAAATTCTTAACAACCACATTTATGTTTGGAAGATGACCTCATCTTATGAGGATCAAATTAAAAACCCTCTTCTTAATTCAACTGAACTAATTTCTGCTAAAGAATTGAAAAGTGAAAATCGGAAAAAGGAATTTCTTTCGAGCCGGATTGCCCTAAAAAAGATCTTCAACAAAGAACTTGAGCTAAAGCACCATAAATCAGGAAAACCTTTCATAAAAGAAGCTAAACACATTTCCATTTCGCACAGCTCTAACTTTTTAGCTCTAGCATTTGGCAAGGAAAATATTGGTGTCGATATCGAAAAACCTCAAAATAGAATGGTGAAACTTATGCCTAAAATTCTTTCAGAAATAGAATTTATGGAATTTAAAAAAGAACCCTCCATCGATTTGGCATGCAAATTATGGGGAACAAAAGAATCTATTCTAAAATATATGGGTGACAAAAAACTCAACTATAAAGAAGATATAAAAGTAAATACGACATCGTTAGATGTGGCTAAGTATTTAAAAACAAACTTTAAAGTAGAATTCAAGAAAATTGAAAACATGATCTTAACCTATGTGGTAAGATCTGATAAAACAAAATAAAGCAGCTCATCACTAATCTTGACAATCACAAGGCGCACTCATATAAAAATCAACACCTTTCATCAGCTCATTATATTTCCCATAATCACCATGAGACATCGAAACCCCTCTAATGTCTAAATAATTCAAATGGGGTAATTCTGATATCTGATATGGAAGCGCAGCCACATCATTGTGCCATAAATCCAAATGCTCAAGAAAAATCAATTGACTAATTGAAGCTGGAATACTGGCAATCTTGTTCCTACTTAAATCCAAAAAAATGAGATTTATTAAATGGTTTAATGAATCTGGAAATGCGCCAATTTTATTTTTGCTCAGATCTAGTTTCTGTAAATTAGGGAATTGACTCAGTTCCGAAGGGAAAGTATTCAAACCCTTTCTTTTTAATTGAAGCTGAAAAACACTGTCTGGATTAGCTAATGCATGATCCATATCTTTATACCAAACACCTTCTTGAGCAAATAAGGAAGTATTTAATAAAAAAAAGAGAATTAAAAATCTCATATCAAGAATTTAGAACTGCTCTTTTATCTTGCTCAAGCTGTAATTTAAGGGCGTCGATATGCTCAAACTTTTGCTCTTCTCTTATCCAAGAGTCAATGTAAATTGTGAGTTCTTCACCATACAAATCTCGCTCAAAATCTATAATATGAACCTCAATGGTTTTTTCAGTACCACCAATAGTAGGACGCATACCTATATTAAGCATTCCTTTATAAATGTATTCTTTATACTTAACTCGAACGCCATACACCCCATTTGCTGGTATTAACTTATAAGAATCAAGTACTTTGATGTTTGCCGTAGGAAAGCCTATTTGATGTCCTAAATGATTTCCTTTAACTACGATGCCAGTTAAACCAAAATCATAATTTAAATAGGATTTAGCAGTCTTTATATCACCTTTTTTCAAGGCATTTCTAATTTTTGTTGAGCTCACTGCAACTTCATGAACATCCTGAGCACATATTTCCTCTACTTCAAAACCATATAAAGGACCGTATTCCTTTAAATGCTCAAAACTTCCTTCTCTATTTCTCCCAAAATGATGATTGTAACCGATGACCAAACAACTCGTGCCAATTTTATTGACTAATACATCTCGGACGAATTCTACAGAAGTCAATCGCGAGAATTCTCTAGAAAATGGATGGATGATCAAATGATCTATTCCAGCCTTTTCTAAAAGGGCAATTTTTTCATTTTTTGTATTGATGAGTTTTAATTCGTCATCAGAAAACAAAACCATTCTCGGGTGAGGGAAAAAGGTAAGTAAAACTGTCTCTCCATTATTTTCTTTTGCAAGCTCACAAAGCCGATCAATAATTTTTAAATGACCTACATGTACGCCATCAAAAGTACCTGTTGTAACAACAGCATTTTGAACTTTTTCAAAGTCTTCAATGTTATGATATATTCTCACAGACAGAAATCTAAAAACATTATTCTAAGTAAATAAGGGTGCCATCAGTCTTATTCTAAATCGCATTCAAAATTAGCAAAATAAAAATGTGAAGACTATTATCTAATTAAATAAAAATGAATAGATTTGTGCGAACAAAATTAAGACAATCCATTTTTCAACAAAACACATTTTACGATGTCAAAAAATATCGGAAAAATCGCTCAAATTATTGGACCTGTAGTCGATGTTAAATTCGATAGCAGTGCTGGCAGTTTACCAAACATCTTTGATGCGCTTGAAATTACCAGAGAAAACGGCAATAAAGTAATCCTTGAATGCCAACAACACATTGGTGAAGATACTGTTCGTGCCATATCAATGGACTCTACTGATGGTTTAAGTAGAGGTAACGAAGTACTAGCTTCGGGATCACCTATTTTGATGCCTATTGGTGAAGAAATTAAAGGGCGGTTATTTAACGTAGTTGGTGATGCGATTGACGGTATTGGTGCAGTGAACAAAGAGGGTGGTTACCCAATTCACCGTGAAGCACCAAAATTTGAAGATTTATCAACTTCCTCTGAAGTTTTATTTACTGGTATTAAAGTAATTGACCTTGTTGAACCATACTCTAAAGGAGGTAAGATTGGTCTTTTCGGTGGTGCTGGTGTAGGTAAAACCGTTTTGATTATGGAGTTGATTAACAATATTGCAAAAGGACACGACGGTATTTCAGTATTTGCTGGTGTAGGTGAGCGTACTCGTGAGGGTAACGACTTACTTCGTGAAATGATTGAATCTGGCGTAATAAAATATGGGAAAGAATTTGAAGAGGACATGGAAAAAGGCGGTTGGGATCTTTCAAAGGTAGATGCTAAAGAGATGATCAATTCTCAAGCTACTTTGGTATTCGGTCAAATGAACGAATCTCCAGGTGCTCGTGCTCGTGTAGCCCTTTCAGGATTAACATTGGCGGAATACTACCGTGATGGTGAAGGAGATGGTGCCGGACGTGATATCTTATTCTTTATTGATAACATTTTCCGTTTCACACAAGCGGGTTCTGAGGTTTCTGCCTTATTAGGACGTATGCCATCTGCCGTAGGTTACCAACCTACCCTGGCAACAGAAATGGGTGCAATGCAAGAACGTATTACTTCAACAAAAAACGGATCTATTACTTCTGTACAAGCGGTTTATGTACCTGCCGATGACCTTACCGATCCTGCTCCAGCGACAACTTTCGCCCACTTGGATGCAACAACAGTATTGTCTCGTAAAATTGCAGAATTAGGTATTTATCCTGCAGTAGATCCTTTGGATTCTACCTCTCGTATTCTTAACCCAGAAGTTCTGGGAGAGGAACACTATGCATGTGCTCAAAACGTGAAAGAAATCCTACAACGCTATAAAGAACTTCAAGATATTATCGCCATCTTAGGATTGGATGAATTATCTGAAGAAGATAAACAAGCAGTTCACCGTGCACGTCGTGTTCAACGTTTCTTGTCGCAACCTTTCCATGTTGCAGAACAGTTTACAGGACTAGAAGGTGTTTATGTAAGTATTGAAGATACCATTAAAGGATTTAATATGATTCTTAATGGTGAATTAGATCACTTACCGGAAGCAGCCTTCAACCTTGTAGGTTCTATTGAAGAAGCCGTTGAAAAAGGTAACAAACTCTTAGCTGAAGCTAAAGCTTAAATAAAATAAAATGGTTGTAGAAATTATAACACCAGACGCGAAATTATTTGAAGGTGAAGTCAATTCTATTAAGCTTCCCGGAACAAATGGTGGCTTTGAGATTTTGAACAATCACGCACCAATTATTTCAACTTTAACTGCTGGTAAAATTTCAATTGACTCAGATAATGGACAAAAAGAGTCTTTTGAGATTCAAGGAGGCGTTATCGAAATGCAAAACAATAAGATCATCGTTTTAGCTGACTAAGCTATTTCTATTATAAATATGAAAAGAGCCCAGAGATTTCGGGGCTCTTTTTTTATACCTAAGATTTCTATCTTTACCACATGTCTGGAGAGTCAAAAATAGAAGATAAAATACGATCAAAACTCGCAAATCGAAAGCAAACAAACAGTTTGAGAGTTTTGCGTACCGAATCAAATATCATTGACTTTTGCTCTAACGATTACCTAGGCTTCGCTAAAAATATATCCGTAAAGGCTGTTAAAGATCAAGGTGCTACAGGCTCCCGATTAATAAGTGGAAACTCGAAACAATTTGAACGTATCGAAAATAAAATTGCCGCATTTCATAATGCACCTGCCGGGTTAATTTTCAATTCGGGTTACGATGCCAATATTGGCTTATTTTCATGTATCGCAGATAAAGGTGATACCATCATTTATGATCAAAACATACATGCCAGCATAAGAGATGGTATACGCTTATCAAATGCGCGGTCATTTTCTTTTGAGCACAATAATATTGACGCTTTAGAGAAAAAACTGCAACAAGCCGATGGCCATATTTTAGTTGCCATTGAATCTGTTTACTCCATGGATGGTGATGAAGCGCGACTTGAAGAAATTGTTGCTATTTGCGAAAAACACAAAGCTGATATCATACTAGATGAAGCACATGCAACAGGAGTTATAGGTAAAAATGGAGAAGGTCTGGCACAAAGTCTGAATTTAGAAGTAAAAATATTTGCACGCGTTCATACTTTCGGTAAAGCAATGGGATGTCACGGAGCTATTGTCCTTGGCTCAAAAGATTTGAGACAGTATTTGATTAACTTTGCACGCTCCTTCATCTACACCACTGCCCTTTCTAAACAAAGTTTAAATGCCATAGAAAGCGCTTATGATAAGCTTAAAGAATCAGATGATCTCATAGAACAGTTAAGTCATAACATTTCATTATTTCAATCTTTACTGTCGAAAAAATTACAATCGAAATTAATCTCGAGCACAAGCCCTATTCAATGTATTTTGATTCCTGAAAATGAAACCGTAAAAAAAGTTGAAGCAGGATTACAAAAAAAAGGCTTAAATATCAGAGCAATAATGCACCCAACCGTTGAAAAAGGAAAAGAGAGAATTAGAATTTGTATCCACAGTTTCAACACCGAAAAAGAAATAAAAATGTGTGTATCAAGTTTAGAAAAACTGGTCATATGAAGAAGTATTTTGTAACAGGCATAGGAACTGAGGTTGGAAAAACAATTGCTTCAGCAATCATCACACAAGCTTTAAAGGCTGATTACTGGAAACCAGTTCAAGCAGGCGAATTAAACCATAGCGACCGAATGAAAGTTGAAGCACTTATCGATAATGATCGAACAAAGTTTCATCTGGAAGCCTATAAATTAAATCAGCCAATGTCACCCCATGCAGCAGCAGAAAGAGATGGTGTAGAAATTGATATTTCTTCATTTAAAATACCACATACCAACAATCATTTGGTAATAGAAGGTGCAGGCGGACTACTCGTACCCTTAAACGATAAAGACACAATACTAAACCTCATTGAATCACTAAACTGTGAAGTCATTTTAGTATCCCGCCATTATTTAGGGAGTATTAATCATACACTAATGAGTATTGAGACCTTACAACAAAGGAACATTCCCATCAAAGGAATTCTCTTTAATGGGAAAGAAAATAAAGATACCGAATCCATCATCACAAAGATGAGTGGCGTAAATATTATAGGCCGAATTGATGAATTAGATGACCTGAATAAGTCGGTTATTAATTCAGTTGCGCAAAATCTAAAGAATAAGTTAATTTAGAAGGTCTAAAGATTGCTGTTAAAGGTCAACGGATTTCGATAGATTGAATTTATCATTAACATCATTGAAGGCTAATTAAAAATGGGTCTTGTAGAAAAAGATAAAAAATACATCTGGCACCCCTTCACGCAAATGAAGACGGCCGAAGCGCCAATTCCAATTGTAAAGGGAGAGGGTACACTTCTCATAGATGACAAAGGGAACACTTATATCGATGCAATTTCATCCTGGTGGGTCAACCTACACGGTCATAGTCACCCCTACATCGCAGAAAAAGTATACGCGCAAATGCAAACACTGGAACACGTTGTTTTTGCAGGCTTCACGCACAACCCTGCAGTAGAATTATGTGAAAAACTCTCAAAACATTTGCCCTCCAATCAGGCAAAATTTTTCTTTTCAGGCGATGGTTCTTCTGCGGTAGAGATTGCGTTAAAAATGGCTGTGCAATATTGGAAAAACAAAGGTGAAAATAAAACGCGTTTTGTGGCTTTAGATGGTGCCTACCATGGCGAAACATTTGGTGCCATGTCTACCGGAGCAAGAAGTATTTTCTCAGCCCCATTTTCTGACTTACTTTTTGAATGCACACACATTCCTTTTCCAAAAGATGAGCAGGCAGCAATACAAAGTTTAAAAACTGAAATTGATAAAGGTGGTATTGCAGCTTTTATATTTGAACCTCTGGTTCAAGGGGCTGCAGGAATGAGAATGTACAAAGCTGAAACATTAAACAAGCTCATGCAAATATGTAATGAAGCAGGCGTAATCTGTATTGCCGATGAAGTCATGACTGGCTTTGGAAGGACTGGAACTACTTTTGCCGTGAACCAGATAGAAGCTAAACCCGATCTTATCTGCTTGTCTAAAGGATTATCAGGAGGAACCTTACCGCTTTCACTAACGACCTGTACCAACGATATTTTTGATGCTTTTTTAGGAGATGACCTTCAAGGAGCTTTCCTACATGGACATTCATTTACCGGAAATCCGATTGGTTGCACAGCTGCAATTGCAAGTTTGGACTTGCTAGAAAAAAAAGAATGCCAGACAGCAATAAAGGATATTGCTAAAAGTCATGAAATATTTGCCAAACGAATAAACTCAATTGAAATCATTAAAGATGTACGCCAAACAGGAACAATTTTGGCTATCGAATTAAAAAGCGATTCTTCAGGTTATGCTAGTAGTGTAAGTCAGAAATTATACCAGGAATTTTTAAATCAAGGCGTATTATTAAGACCTTTAGGAAACGTAATTTACATACTCCCACCTTACTGTATTAAAGAAAAAGAATTGAAAAAGGTATATAAGGCCATAGAGAATCAGCTTAAAAATATGGGGTAACTATTGCCCAGATCGAATGGCCTCAACTGGATCTAAACGAGAAGCTGATAATGCAGGGAGCATTCCTGAAAGCATACCAATTATAACAGAAGCAAGCAAGCCATAAATAATATTATAAATAGAGAGAGTGACATTAAAATCTATAAATTTAGTAACCCATATCGTACCAAAATAAACCAATAATAAACCTAAAAAACCTCCTATTAGACACAACAATATTGCCTCAAATAAAAACTGTAATAAAATAAAATAATTCTTTGAGCCTATTGCTTTTTGAATACCAATAATATTGGTTCTTTCCTTAACCGAAACAAACATAATATTTGCAATTCCAAAACCACCAACCAACAAGGAAAAACCACCAATAATTATTCCAGCTAAATCAATCACACTAAATAGAGAATCGATTCCTTTAGATAAGATGCTAACTTCATTCAAGGCAAAATTATCGTCCGCCTTAGGAGGTAGTTTCCTTATAGAACGCATCACGCGAGTTAAGTCAGCTTTTAATTGCGCATTACTAACTCCAAATTGCGCTTTAACCAGAAACTTTGGGCTTGTAGATTCACGATTTAATCGCATAAAGTTACGTGCAAACTTAACAGGCACTATAATTTTATCATCATCGCTGTCGCCAATAATGCTTTCTCCTACTTTTTCAAAAACGCCAATAACCTTAGCCCTTTTTCCCATAAACTTTATTTCTTTACCGAGTGGATCAACTCCTTGAAAAAGCTCTTCGGAAATGTTTGCACCAATAATTACAACCGGCTTTCCAGAAGCCGATTCGAGAAGTGAGAAATACCTTCCAGAAGAAAGCTCAAAGCCATATACATCTTGATAACCATGCGAAACAGCACCTATTTCTACTCCCTCAACATCGTTAGAATCATATTTGACAGTTTTATTTCCTGCTCCAGCTACAAATGCAACTGCTTGGGCCATTTCTAAACGCTGCTCTAATGCAGAAAGTTCTTGAAGTGATGGAACAGGTCTTTGATAATACTTCCACCAAGGATAATCTCCACTCATAGCCCATGGCCACTTATTAACAAAAACAACATTATCACCTAAAGACTCTACACTATCTCTAATATTTCGCTCCAAAGAATCGACCACTGCAAATACGGAAACAATGGCAAAAATACCTATAGTTACACCCAACAAGGACAATAAGGTCCTTAGTTTGTTTCCAATTAATGCTTTTACAGCAAAACGAAAACTCTCGCGAAATATCTTTAATAGTATCATAATCTATCTAAAGTTCAAAGATACCATTTTCTAGGTATAGAGTAATCTAAAGATTAAGGACTTACTTTGTAGTTATTGTATAAGCAATTTATGATATTCTAGTTGAAATGTTATATAAATACATTGATGAAACAACTATTTATTGATAAGAAATAACACCTCAATAGATGATTTAAAATGCCATTCAATTCATCGTAAACTTTTATGAAAATTTGAAGTCAAAACAGAGCTTTATTTAAAGTGAATTTCTACTTTTGTATAAGTATTAAGCATCTCAAAATTAAAGCTTTGAAAAAAATTCAAAACGCACTTATTTCAGTTTTTCATAAAGACCGACTAGAACCAATCATTGAAGAGTTAAATCACTTAGGAGTAAGAATTTACTCTACCGGAGGTACTCAAAAATTTATAGAGGACATAGGAGCATCTGTTGTTCCTGTTGAAGACTTAACGAGCTACCCATCCATTCTTGGTGGACGTGTTAAAACATTACATCCAAATGTGTTTGGTGGCATCTTGGCTCGTCGGCATGAATCAGGCGATTTAGAACAATTGGAGCAGTACAACATTCCGGAGCTTGATATAGTCATTGTTGATTTGTATCCATTCGAAGATACCGTCGCTTCGGGAGCAGATGAGCAAGACATTATTGAAAAAATAGACATCGGAGGTATTTCATTAATTAGAGCCGCAGCAAAAAATTACAAGGACACTTTAATTGTTCCTTCAAGAGATGATTATCAAGAAACACTTCATCTCTTAAAGTCTCAGAAAGGAGCTACAACTATAGAGCAAAGAAAAGCCTTTGCATCTAAAGCTTTTAATATTTCATCACACTACGACACAGCGATATTCAATTATTTTAACGATGGGTCAATTCCTGTTTTAAAACAGAGCATTCAAGAACACAAAACACTTCGCTATGGAGAAAACCCACATCAAAAAGGGATATTCTTCGGAAAACTAGATGATGTCTTTGAGCAATTAAATGGCAAAGAATTATCATATAACAACCTTCTTGACGTAGATGCTGCAGTTCATTTAATGGCTGAATTCAAGGAAACAACATTTGCTGTTCTTAAACATAACAATGCTTGTGGTTTAGCCTCAAGAGAAAAGCTCGTTGATGCATGGAAAGACGCTTTGGCTGCAGACCCCGTATCAGCTTTTGGAGGAGTGTTGATAACTAATCGAAAAGTGGATATTGAAACTGCCGAAGAAATTCATAAATTGTTCTTCGAAGTGATTATTGCTCCAGCATACGACAAGGCTGCTTTAGAGTTATTTAAAACAAAGAAAAATCGCATCGTTCTTTTACAAAAAGAGATAGAGATGCCTACTAAAACCGTACGAACAATATTAAACGGCGTTTTAGAGCAAGATAAAGATGTAAAAAGTGATGCCATTTCAGAAATGATAGATGTTTGCCAAGTCCGAGCTAGTGAAGAACAAAAAATAGATTTAGCTTTTGCTTCTAAACTTTGTAAAAACACGAAATCGAACACGATTGTTTTTGCTAAAAACAAACAATTAATATCTAGTGGTGTAGGACAAACATCAAGAGTTGATGCATTGAAGCAAGCTTTAGTGAAAGCGAAAGCTTTTGGATTTGAATTGAATGGGGCTGTGATGGCTTCAGATGCTTTCTTTCCTTTCCCAGATTGTGTAGAGTTAGCAAACAATGAAGGAATTAAAGCCGTTATTCAGCCTGGAGGATCGATTAAAGACCAATTATCAATTGATTATTGTGATGAACATAAAATGGCAATGGTTTTTACAGGAACAAGGCACTTCAAACACTAAAATTGAATATAATATTTTGAAACGAATGTACACAAATGACTTCGTTGCATATTTTACTAATACATTAAAAAGAAACGCTCATGGGATTGTTTGACTTCATGACACAAGATATTGCAATTGACTTGGGTACTGCAAATACACTCATCATACATAATGATAAAGTGGTTGTAGACCAACCATCGATTGTTGCTATTGACCGAAAATCTGAAAAAATTATTGCTGTTGGAAAAAGGGCACAACAGATGCATGGAAAGTCTCATGAAGGAATCAAGACAATACGCCCACTTAAAGACGGTGTAATAGCAGATTTCGGCGCTTCAGAACAAATGATTCGGGAATTGGTTAGAACCATTCCTAACCTGCATTATAAATTCTTTTCTCCATCTCTTAGGATGGTTATTTGCATCCCTTCTGGAATTACGCAAGTAGAAGAACGTGCTGTAAAAGATTCCGCAGAACAAATTGGCGCTAAAGAAGTCTATTTAATTCACGAACCTATGGCAGCTGCTATTGGTATTGGTATAGACGTTCTTGAACCTAAAGGGAACATGATTATTGATATTGGTGGTGGGACTACAGAAATCGCAGTGTTGGCTCTAGGAGGAATTGTATGCGACAAGTCAATTAAAGTTGCAGGAGATGTATTTACGAGTGATATTGTTTATTATATGCGAACGCAGCACAACTTATATGTAGGTGATCGGACTGCTGAAAAAATTAAAATTCACGTGGGTTCTGCTATAGAAGAACTAGATAATCCTCCTGAAGATTATCCAGTACAAGGGCGAGATTTGATGACGGGTAAACCAAAACAAATTACTGTTTCAAGTGGCGAAATCGCAAAAGCACTCAATAAGTCTATAATTCAAGTTGAAGATGCGGTTATGCAAGCACTCGCTATGACGCCTCCTGAACTTGCTGCAGATATTTATAATACTGGTATTTACTTAGCTGGCGGGGGATCAATGCTTCGAGGTTTAGACAAACGAATTTCAAAGAAAACTGAGCTACCTGTATACGTAGCAGAAGACCCACTTAGAGCCGTGGTAAGAGGAACAGGTATCGCTCTTAAAAACGTAGAATCCTTCAGTTTCTTAATGAAATAGAACAGCCAAAACACTCATGCGCAACTTATTTGCATTTTTCTATAGGTATCACGTCTTTTTCGTGTTTATGCTTTTGGAAATAACCGCTATAGGAATGTTAATTCAAACTCATCATTACCAATATTCACGTTTTGCAAGTTCATCAAACTCATGGTCAGGTCAAATATTAGAACAATTTAATAACGTAACAGATTACTTTTCGCTAAAAAAAACAAATCGTTTACTTGCAGAAGAAAATGCGCTCATTAGAAACAGAAGTCTTCAGCTACCTACCCTTGAGGAAAATATCTATAAAAATCAACATCAATATATTTCTGCCAAAATAATTAAGAACTCTTACAACAAAAGAAATAATTATTTAACCATCAATAAAGGATCAATGCATGGTATAGAAAATGGGATGGGGGTAATTACTGACGCTGGCGTAGTAGGGATTACTCGTGATGTAAGTCCAAACTATGCAACGGTAATGAGTCTGCTCAATAAAAACACTATTATTAGTACCCGTTTTATTAAATCAAATCATTTTGGGGAGCTCATTTGGGATGGTAAATCGCATCAATTTGCGCAATTGAAGTCGGTTGAAAAATATGTTCCTGTAAATGTCGGAGACAGCTTGGTGACCAATAGTTTTTCCAATATTTTTCCAGAAGGAATACCACTTGGAACTGTAAATAGATTTGAAAGAGACGAAAATAAAAACTTTTATACCTCGATTGAAGTTGCACTAAGTGTAGACTTTAGCAACCTCAATTATATTTATGTCTTAAAAGACAAACTAAAAGACGAAAGAATGAAACTGGAATCTAAAAATGAATGACATACTAAAACATACCATACGTTTTTTTATACTGGCAAGCATTCAAATTTTAGTCTTAAACAATGTTCAGATTAGTGGCTATATAAACCCGTTTGTATACATTTTATTTATCATGTTACTCCCGCCTAAAATGCCAAAAGCAATTGTATTAATCTTGGCATTTATTATGGGGTTTACAATCGATGTTTTTTCTGACAGTTATGGCATTCATTCATCAGCAACTGTTTTGTTAGCCTTTTTTCGCCCAAAAGTATTAGCATTAGTTTCGGTTAAAGGAGGGGAAGACCTGGAAGCTATTGGTATGAAACAACTTAGAATTAATAGATTCTTTACATACTCAGGTATTCTGTGTTTAATTCACCACTTCACCCTATTCTACCTAGAAGCTTTTCGGTTAAACGAATTTTTCGACACATTTTTACGCGCATTATACAGTAGCGTTATCAGCATATCAATGATGATATTGATTGAATCACTATTCTCTAATCAAAAAAGCAGATGAATAGGAATAAATATAAGGATCGGAGACTTTTCTTTTATTTTTTATTTGGTGTAAGTATACTTATATTATTGCTGCGACTGATAAATATCCAAATCATTGACAGTTCATATAAATTATCGGCAAACAACAATGTTATTAAAGCAGTAACGCTTTATCCTGAAAGAGGTTATATATACGATAGAAATGGTACGCTTTTGGTATCAAATCAAAGAGCATTCGACCTTATGGTTATTCCCCGACAGGTAAAAAAAATGGATACACTAACCTTCTGTCGTATCATTGATATAGAAAAAAACTATTTCGATAATCAATTAAATAAAGCAACGCGATATTCAAGAAATAGAGCTTCAATATTTATAAAGGAGATTTCTAAACAAACCGCTGCTAAAATACAAGAACAACTTTATCAGTTTTCAGGTTTTTACTTACAGGAAAGAACCATGCGAGAATATCCGGAAAAATCCGCGGCTCATTTATTGGGTTACGTCAGCCAGGTGCCGGATTACATTCTCAAAAAAAACGATTACTATAAAAAAAATGACAACTTTGGAATGACTGGAGTTGAGAATTCATACGAAAAAGACCTTCGTGGGACCCAAGGTGTTAAATATGTTATTCGTGACGTATGGAATGCTCCGAAGGGAAGTTTTCAAAATGGGAAATATGACAGCATTGCTTTTAACGGCAAAGACTTAGAGCTAACTATAGATAATGAAATACAAAAATATGCAGAACAATTAATGCAGAATAAAAAAGGAAGTATTGTTGCGATTGAACCAGGTACTGGAGAAATTTTAGCTTTAGTAAGCAGTCCATATTACGACCCAAATTTATTGATTGGTAGATCTAGATCGCCAAATTTTAACCGCATGTACAAAGACGCAAACAAGCCTCTATTCGATCGGAGTTTATTAGCAGAATACCCTCCCGGATCAACCTTTAAATTACTCAATGCGCTTATTGGTTTACAAGAAGATGTTATCTATTCTGGAACTCGTTTTTCGTGTGATATGGGTTGGCATTTTAGCCCAAAATTAAAAATTGGTTGCCACGCCCATAATTCCCCTCTCAATCTTACTGAATCAATTGCTCAATCTTGTAATGCATACTACTGTAATACCTTTAGGCGCATTATTGAAAAATATAATAGCGCAGAAAGAGGTTACGATAACTGGAGAAATCACATCTTAAGTTTTGGCTTAGGAAACTTCTTAAATAATGATTTATACACCGGAAGAAAAGGAAGGGTGCCAAGTGTTGATTTTTACAACCGACAATACGGAAAAAAGAGATGGAAAGCGCCAACAGTTATATCACTAGCTATTGGTCAAGACGCTTTAGTGGTCTCTCCAATCCAAATGGCAAATATGATTGCAGCTATTGCCAACCGCGGACACTACTTCACACCTCATATTGTTCGTAAAATAGATGGAAAAGCAATCACCGACAGCACTTTCACAGTTGCAAAACAAACCTCAATTGACGAAAAACACTTCAAAACCATTATTTATGGTATGGAAAAAGTATTTACGGGTAAATATGGTACAGCAAAAACCGCTCAAGTAAAAAATATAGAAATATGTGGAAAAACAGGTACTGCAGAAAATCCGCATGGTGAAGACCATTCTATTTTCATTGCATTTGCACCAAAAGACAGGCCTCAAATTGCTATTGCAGTATATATTGAAAATGGAGGCTGGGGCTCTACTTGGGCAGCACCAATAGCCAGCTTAATAATTGAAAAATATCTAACTGGACAAGTTAATAATACTGAAAGAGAACACTTTATTCTAAGTGGGAATCTAATGGATAAGGAGAATGAGAAATAATAAAAGTTTATTTGCAAATATTGACTGGCCATTAGTTTGTATATACTTACTAATGTTACTCTTTGGATGGTTAAACATATATGCAGCAAATTATGGTGAGGGCATACATAACCTCATGACAATGTCCTCAGAACCTGGAAAACAACTTTTCTGGATTGGGACGTCCTTTATTTGGATTCTCCTCATTATAATTCTCGACGGTAAATTTTATACTACTTTCTCTTACCCAATATACATCCTGATGATTTGCCTTTTGATAGGTGTAGTTATAGTTGGTAAAGAAATAGGTGGCGCCAAATCATGGTTCGATCTTGGAAGTTTTAGTATGCAACCATCAGAATTTGCAAAAATTGGAGCTTTATTAGCACTTAGTAAGTTTTTAAGTCAGCTGAATGTAAATCTGCAAAAAAAGACAATTCAAGTAAAGGCCTTTTTAATTATTGCGCTTCCAATCGTTTTAATTCTACTTCAACCAGATGCAGGCTCTGCAATCGTATTTATATCTCTTTTACTGGTATTATTTAGGGAAGGTATTTCTAGCACTTATCTTATTGTTTCGTTTAGTGCAATAGTTTTATTTATCATTACATTAAAATTTGAGCCCCAAACGACAATGCTTATCGTGATGGTGATGTCAATTATTTTGGGGTATCTTCTCAAAAAAAATAGACAATCAATTAAGCCAGCTCTTATTGGCTTAGTTTTAGCTTTAGGATTTACACAATCTGTAGATCATATTTACGCTGAAGTTCTACGTCCACACCAAAGAAGTAGAATTGATCTTATCTTGGGTAAAG
Organism: Bacteroidetes bacterium MED-G21; assembly: GCA_002457305.1. Classification (GTDB taxonomy): domain Bacteria; phylum Bacteroidota; class Bacteroidia; order Flavobacteriales; family UBA7430; genus MED-G21. Next base: position 17,244 of record NTKG01000011.1, read on the forward strand.
TTGAGGATATACGTGGCGTAGGATACAATCTTCACCAGTCTAAGATAGCGATTGGTTCTGGAGGGTTTTTGGGAAAAGGATTTTTAGGTGGAACCCAAACTAAATTTAATTTCGTACCCGAACAAAGTACCGACTTCATCTTTTGTACCATAGGAGAAGAATGGGGTTTTATAGGATCATTAATAACTATTGGTGGGTTTTCATTACTGTTGTTTCGGCTTATTATTTTAGCCGAAAGACAACGCTCTGTTTTCAGTAGAGTATTTGGATATGGCGTTGCCTCCATCTTATTTTGTCATTTCTTCATTAACATCGCCATGACTGTTGGTATTATGCCTGTAATAGGTATCCCGCTTCCATTCTTCAGTTATGGCGGATCTTCTCTGTGGGGGTTTAGTATTTTACTCTTTATCTTTATAAAATTAGATGCTTACAGAATGGATATTCTTCGCTAAATAAATCTAAGAAATGGCTTTTTTCAAGGATAACGCTAAGCGTTTAAGCAGATGACCTTTTCTTCCGGAAGTAGAGCCTTTTTTATAACCATCAAACCAGAGTTTGGTGTAAACAAAAGCATATCCTGCACAGGTAATGTGATCAATTTGGTTTCCAACCTTGCGAAGATATAACTGTTTACTCCCATTTTCCTTCATCATATTAAAAGCTGTAATAGAGTTTTCTTTTAGAACTCTTTTGTCTCCAACACAATAACAAAATTGTGTAGGCACATCTGTTTTCCAATCAATTAAATTGTTTTCCTCCAATGCAAGTTTAAATTTGAAGTTTGGATTGTTTAAATATTCATCAACCAAATAGGGCTGCACCACATCTACAGGTATTTCAGGTAAATAATCATTAATCTGAAAAAGATCTAGTTTACCTGTATACAATTTCGGAATAATAGTATCATAAGGAGCTATAAAAAGACTGGATGGATCATCATCTGTAATCTTATAAACCTCGTTATATGACATTAACAAGTAAGGCAAGTATGAAGGGTCGGGGAATGGGGAAAACATAACCGAGGACTGCGCTCCCGACATGTCATAAGAACCAGACATGGGTGATGAGGCTGTAATCTTAATTTCTGGGAAAGTCTCCTGTAGCTTTTTATGAGTTGCCAAACAGGCATGTCCCCCTTGAGAATATCCAGTAAGATAAAGCTGCTCACTTGTTTTTTGATTTAATTTTTCATTAAGCTGCTGGACAGCAAAATACATGTCTATAGCTGCATCAGCTTCTGAGTTTGAATGCTGATAAAGATGTGATTTATCGCCTTTGCCTAAGCCAATATAATCGGGCATAATAACCGCATAACCATCCGCTGAAAAACCAGCACAAATAGCTTTTTCTCGATAAATATCGAAACTCCGTTCAATCTTTATTTGAGTGCCATGATGATAAATAAGTTGTGGAATAGATGCTGTATTTGTTACTGGCAAAAAGTACAATCCCGAAGCATTTATTTTAGTCCCATCGTGCCATTTTGTTGTGTAAATAATTTCATATAAATCAATAGGATTTGAAATATTTACGATAAACTCAGGCATCCCATTTGCTGTCCATGCCTTTTTTAAATCGGATTTATTTAGACTAGAAACTTTAGTATATGAAATAAGTTCTTGAGAGTAAGATGCCGAAATACTTAAAAAAAACAACAGTGTGCCAAAGAAATTTTTATGAATCAAAACATTAAATATTTAATTAACTACAATATGCAACTTATTCCACAAACATTCTAATTTTCAGACAAATAGCTCAAAAAACACATCTTAATTAGGTAAGGAATGAGTCAACAAATTACAGATCTAAAGTACTATAGTATCGAGAGTTTGTGTAGAAACTGTATGGTAATTATCTCGAGCTTTTTTATAAATTCTCTTAGCCTTTTCTGGATCATTTTTATATAAAGCTTTGTATAGAGGTTTTAAAAACTTTCTTCTTCCGACTGTCAATAAAAAACCTTCTAAATCTTTATCAGCTTGCTTGTAACCGGCAGGAATTGTAAGTTGAAACCAAGCATTTAATACTTCAGAATTTCCACTTGAAGTAAATCCAAAAGCCTGATCAAGATTCTTTAAATCATTTCGATCTAAATCTTTAGGTAAATGCCTCAAAAAATGGAGCCACTCATGCGACGACCACCCTTGGGTTTTAATATTTTCTAATGGGTAACCTTTTATAAAAGATTTAATGGCTCCCTCTACTGCATCAAATTTGATGGAATTTACTTTAGGGCAATTATCGGGAATTCCTGAGCTATACACCCACTCTTCAAGGCGAATTTTCTCCTTTAATTTCGGTTGGCTATTTAATAAATTATTGTTGATGTAAGTCACAAAAGCCTCAGTGTCCATAACTTTAAAAGCATGGGTGGTAAAATACTTTTTCAGAAAAAAGTCAAATTGTTTTCTACCGACTGTTTCTTCAATCAATCTAAGTAAAAAGAAACCTTTTTCATAAGCAATATCTGTAAGCCCGTCATCAGGGTCGCGACCTGTTAGATCTAATTTAAGATGGGTGTCTTTATGAGAATGGCCTAAAGCTGAAACTTCATGCTCAAGGTCTTGCTTCCCTAATAACGCAAGCATGTCAGCATATTCCCTCCCCTCTAATTTCTCCATAATGCGGCGTTCAAAATAAACCGTAAAGCCTTCATTAAGCCAAAAGTCATCCCAGGTTTTATTGGTCACTAAATTACCCGACCATGAATGTGCTAACTCGTGTGCTACAAGAGAGGTAAGTGAACGATCGCCGGCTAAAATGGTTGGAGTAACAAAGGTTAACCTTGGGTTTTCCATTCCTCCGAATGGGAAACTAGGAGGTAAGACCAACATATCATAACGGTCCCAAGCATACTTACCATACATCTTCTCCGCAATCTCTAACATCTTTTGAGTTTCACTAAACTCATAACTTGCCTTTTTAATAACACTAGGTTCTGCATAAACACCGGTTTGTTCACCTAAAGATTCAAAAACCAAATCTCCTACACCTAGAGCCATTAAGTATGCAGGAACAGCTTGATTCATTTTGAATTTATACACACCATCTGCTCTTTTTTCTGTTGGATTTTCAGCACTCATTATTGCTAACAAATCTTTAGGCACTTTTACTTTAGCTTTATAACTAAAGCGAACACCTGGAGAGTCTTGACAGGGAAGCCAAGTTCTAGCAAGAATGGCCTGAGATTGAGTAAATAAAAATGGGTGCTTCTTTCCGGCAGTTTGTTTTGGATTAAGCCATTGTAATGCTTTAGCTTCAGTACCCGTTTGATAGTAGATCGAAACGGCTTTCGTGTCTTCTTCAATATCTATAATCAAGGGCTGACCTAAAATTGGATCTTGATCTCCTAGGTGAAAAGAACACACTTTATTATCTATAGTCACCTTGTCTATTTCAAGACCATTAACATCTAAAACAATTTGATTATGACCAGTTATATTTTGAATTTCATAACGGGCTTCACCGGAGATAATCTCTTTCTCAAAATCAACTTCCACATTTAAATCCAAATGAGTCGTTACCACATGGTGTGGCTCTGAAAAACTATGCAAGTCAACACGTAAGTCTTCTTTTGAATTACATGCTGATATAAATAGCGCAAAAAGTACAGTTATAATTTTATTCATAGGTCTTTTATTACGGAAGACTAAAGTAGTAAAATACTTTGATTTTAAATGGCATTTCTTGTAAGCTCATCATATCTAAAACAATCTATCGTATGGTCGTTTACCATACCGGTTGCTTGCATATGTGCATATACTATGGTAGAGCCAACGAATTTAAAACCTCGTTTTTTTAAGTCCTTACTGAGTATGTCTGAAATCTCTGTTGTGGCCAGAAGTTCTTTTGTTGTTGCCCAATGGTTTTGAATGGGTTTTCCGTCGACAAAAGACCATATATATTTATCAAATGAGCCAAATTCTTTTTGTACTTCCATGAAGGCTTTCGCATTAGATACTGCCGCCCTAACTTTTAATTTATTTCTTACAATGCCAGTATCTTGAAGTAATTCTTGAATTTTATCCTCATCATATAAGGCTATTTTATGATAGTCAAAATGATCAAATGCTTTCCGAAAGTTTTCTCTTTTACGAAGTACTGTGATCCAGCTTAATCCAGCTTGAAATGTTTCTAACAGCAAGCATTCAAATAATTTTTGATCGTCATGAACTGGAACGCCCCACTCCGTATCGTGATATTTGATATACAAGGGGTCTTTTTCACACCATTTACATCGACAAGGTGTACTCATTATTTAGGATGAAGGCGCGACCCAATCGCCATTCGTTTTAATTAAATCAATAAGTGCATTAACGGCATCTTCTGAGGGAATATTTCTTTGAACCACTTCCTTTTCTTTATAAAGGGTGATTTTTCCAACACCTGTTCCAACATAGCCATAATCGGCATCAGCCATTTCGCCAGGCCCATTAACTATGCAACCCATAATGCCAATTTTCAAACCTTTTAAATGACTTGTTTTCGAGCGAATCTTAGCCGTAGTTTCCTGTAAATCGAACAGTGTTCTACCACAGCTTGGGCAAGAAATGTATTCCGTTTTGGAAATACGTGTACGCGTGGCCTGAAGAATACCAAAAGCGGTTTGCATCTTCATTTGCTCATTTCCACAATTTGTAGCTCTGAGAAATACGCCATCTCCTAAGCCATCAAGCAAAAGTGCACCCAAATCGGTTGAGGCTTGTAATTGAAATTCTTCCTCACTTAAGTGTTCGTAATCCCGACCAATAATGACAGGAGTATTACAATTGGCATTCATTAATTTCATGAACAGCCTGCGTTGCTCAGGCATACCGTGTTTGTTGTTGGTTTTAATCATTAAAACAACAGTGGCATCTGCTTTTAATTTTGAAATAAACGCATCATTAAAATCATTTAAACAAACTTGAACAATGCTTAGTTCTGTAGATAATTCCACATCGCTCAAATAAGTTTTTGCATCTATTAAAGGATAACATCGCTCCCCTTTATTTTCTATCCAGGTTTTGTAATTGTATACAATACCTAATGTGCCAGGAATGGCAAAATCAACAATATTATTGCCGGCAAATATATAATCACAAGCCATATCAGCAATGTTCCATTTATCTAGTGGAACCGAATAATTATAACCCAATGCAAAAAGACTTGCCGCTGTAATTTTATTTTTCTGACTAAAATCAGCCATCACAACGGGCACCTGTTTGCCCCCTATGTTAAAGACTTCATTAGTTTGTCTTTTCTTGTATTCAAAAGGATTGATTGGATTTACATCAATAGATTGAATTTCATCATGAGGCAATCTTTTTGAATAGCGTTCTACAAGAGTTTTAGCTACAGGTATTTCAAATTCAGGCTCTTCAGTTAATGAAACACGAACGGTATCGCCAATGCCATCCTCCAACAAAGCGCCAATACCCACAGCCGATTTAATACGACCATCCTCCCCTTCTCCAGCTTCGGTAACACCAAGATGTAAAGGGTAGCTCATGCCTTCATTTTCCATCTTGTTAATCAGCAAACGATAAGCCTGAACCATGACTTGTGGATTGCTGGCTTTCATGGAAATAATGACATCGTGGTAATCTAAAGATTTACAAATACGCAAAAATTCTAGAGCAGATTCTACCATGCCTGTTGGCGTGTCTCCATACCTACTTAAAATCCTGTCTGAAAGTGAACCATGATTGGTTCCAATACGCATCGCTGTACCTTCTTCTTTGCATATTTCTACCAATGGCGTAAAGCGTTTGGCAATACGTTCTAATTCTGCTTGATAGCTTTCCTCGGTGTACGTAATCTCCTGAAATTTCTTTTTATCGGCATAATTGCCAGGATTTACCCGAACTTTTTCTACAATTCTTGCCGCAATTTCAGCAGCCACAGGGGTAAAATGAATGTCGGCTACTAATGGTGTATCGTAGCCCCTTTTATGGAGTTCATTTTTTATGTTTAGAAGATTTTCTGCTTCCCTCTTGCTGGGTGCAGTAATTCGAACAATTTCACAGCCCGCATCAATCATACGGATAGATTGTGCAACAGTAGCATCAGTATCCATGGTGTTGGTCGTCGTCATAGACTGTAAACGAATAGGATTATCACCACCAACGCCTATAGATCCAACTTTTACTTCGTGGCTTCTATAGCGTTGATATGCCGTAAGGCTAGCACAATAGTTATGATTTGTATTCATCGACTCAAATTTCGGCATTTCTAATTAGATGTCAAGAATATTACAATAAATACTTTTCTCTGACCTTTTTTGTCAATTTAGCAATGACCAAATTATAGGAATGGTCTATAAGTTCATATAGAGCCTCTTTAGGTATTTCACCATTTACCTTAATAGTATTCCAATGCTTTTTATTTGAATGATAACCGGGTCGAACAGATTCGAAGCGTTCTCTCAGTTCAATGGCTTTTTCAGGATCACATTTTAGATTTAGTCTTAAGGGATATGCATCTAAAGCAGCTAAAGCAAATATTTTGCCTGCCACCTTAAAGACTAACGTTTTATCATCAAAAGGCATGCACTCTATGACGTCCTTTTTCGAAATACAGTACATTCTAATACTTTCAATATCCATGAAATATTATTTTATAAATTTAACATCTAAATTTAGTGACTAAATATGAAAGCATGAACCAATTAAATAATATAAAAAAACTCAATCTTGAACAGCTGAGAGAAAAAATTGATGCGAACTATAGAGCAATCAAAACAACTCGTGCAATTACTTATGTTTTTGACATTTTAATATTAATGATTGCAGGGCTTTATATCTTTAATATTGACTTTGCGAAATGGCTTTTAATTCCTGCTGCAGGCTCTGTATTACTTCATTCAAGGCTTTCAAACTTATATGAGCAACAATCTTTACTCAAGGAGCAAGAAGTCATTGAAAAGCATCAAAAAAAATAAGGCGTATTCTCAACCGATAAAAAAATTACAGCTACTTTCTGTAATAATTCATCTCATCAATATATTCCCATACATTTTCGGGAAGCATGGCTCTAACATCTATCTGATCTTTTATTGCATTACGAATAAAAGAAGAAGAAATCTGCATAATTGGTGCACCTACTAAATTGATCTTTTCATGCTTATCCAAAGAGCTCTTAGTGCTTGTCAATCTTGGGTAAACGTATAATTCATGATTCTGCAAAATAAGCTCGTGGTTTTTCCACTTGTGAAAAGAGTTCAAATTATCACCTCCCATAATTAATGCAAAGTCTTTGTTAGGGTATTTCTCAGTTATGTAAACTAAAGTATTAATTGTATAAGAGGGCCGAGTTAATCCAAACTCGATATCAGACACCCGTAATTTATCGTAGCCTTTAATTGCTCGATATACCAATTCTAAACGCGCATGATTATCAAGTAAAGTTTTCTTTTTCTTAAATGGATTTAGGGGGCTAACAACAAACCACACCTCATCTAAGTCGGTATAATTAACCATATGATTGGCAATAACTAAGTGCCCGATATGTATCGGATTAAATGTGCCAAAATACAATCCTATTTTTTTATTATTAGCCATTGATAAAGTCCATTACTTTTTGATAAGCTTGCTCTTGGGCTATTTCCAAATCGTCGTTTACAATAACAAGATCAAAATATTTGGCATAAGCCATTTCACTTTGGGCCTTATCTAATCGCATATTTAAATTCTCTTGATCTTCGGTATTACGAGCCATTAATCTCTCTTTTAAAACATCTAAAGAGGGTGCTTTTATAAATACAGACAAGGCTCTTTTACCAAATTGTTTTTTTAAATTTAATCCGCCTTCAACATCAATATCAAAAACAACCTGCTTTCCATTTGCCCATATACGGTCAACTTCAGTGTTTAAAGTTCCATAATAATGATCTGGATACACTTCTTCCCACTCTAAAAAAGCTTTTGAATTGATCTTAGATTTAAATTCTTCGCTAGATAAAAAATAATAATCCACTCCGTTTTCTTCTCTGCCTCGAGGTGCTCTATTGGTTGCTGAAACAGAAAACTCTATGGGTACATCTCGCCTTAAAAGATGACGAACTATGGTAGATTTACCAGACCCAGAGGGGGCAGAAAAAATAATGAGTTTACCTTGGTCCATTACAAGACATTTAATACTTGTTCTTTTATTTTCTCTAATGAATCCTTCATCTGAACAACAAGTTTTTGAATTTCAGAGTGATTTGCTTTAGAACCCATGGTGTTAATCTCTCTACCCAATTCTTGCGAGATAAAACCTAATTTCTTCCCATTAGAATCTTCAGAATTGATGGTCTCAATAAAATAGGCACAATGATTTTTTAAGCGAACCTTTTCTTCAGAAACATCTAATTTTTCAATAAAATAAATCATTTCCTGTTCCAATCGATCCCGATCAAAATCTACAGATTCTAAAACATCATTAAGCTTAGTGGAAATGCGTTCTTTAATTGTCTCAATACGCTCTTGCTCATATTTTGGGACTTGATCATGAAGTGAATCAATGGCATGAATGTGCATTTTAAGATCTTTTTCGAGTGACAAGCCTTCTGCTTTACGATAATCAATTAAAGCCTCAACAGCTTCACCAATAGTATTCATAACAGCATCCCATTCCTCTTTTTCTATTTCTTCACGCTCCAATTTCATGGCATCAGGAAGCTTCATCGCAATGGCCAATAATTCTCCATGAGGCACCATATTATCGCCAAATTCTTGAAGAGATTTGATATATGCTTCCACCAAATCTTTATTTATTTTATATGTCGATTCTGAACCAATATTTTCAACAAAAACAGACAGTTCTATCTTTCCTCGACGAAGTGATGAAGAGAGAAAAGAACGAATACTTAATTCTTTCTCTTTGTATGCAGATGGAATACGAATGCTAACATCGATCTGTTTGGAGTTTAAACTCTTCACCTCTACTATAATTTTCTTTTGTGGAAGCATTAATATCGCTCTTCCAAAACCGGTCATCGACTGAATCATAAATAACTATTTGTTGTAAAAATACGCAAATTTGTTGGTGTACAAGATGCTAACGCTCTTCTGTTTTTGGATTCCTTCCCACAAGGTATACACCGGTAAATATAATTAGAGATGCAAGAATCTTAATGGCATCTAATTTATCCGAACCCAAGATTAAAGCAACAATGGTTGCGAGAACCGGTTGTAAATAAATATAGAACCCTACTGTGGATGCACGCAACCTTTTTAATGCATAGATATTTAACATATATGCTAAAAATGAGGTCCCTATAATAACAAAAGCAATTTCTGCCCAAATTTTATTGGAAATTTCTGCCCATTCTACTACCAATACATCACTGTATCCAAAAGGTAAAACAGCAAAAAAACCAACGGTAAAAACCCATTTCATTATGGTTATAAAATGATACCGATCCATTAATGGTTTTACTATAGTAAGATAAAGGGCATATGAAAAAGCATTTATCAATACAAACAAATTTCCAAGCGCCAGATGGGGGTTACCTGTTTCAAATTTTCGACCATAAACCGCTAGTATTATTGCACCAATAGCTCCAAACAGAACACCCACGATTCGATGAGGTGATTTTTTTTCGCCATGAAAAATAACAGCTAAAATAAATATAATAATAGGGGCAGAAGTCATGGTTACAGCCGCATGAATAGGTGTTGTATAGTTTAAGCCTAAAAAGAAAAAACTCATATTTATAGCCACACCAAAAAGCCCACATAAAATCAAAATAAGATAGTCTGAGCGTTTTACCTTTTCTCTAACTAAAATAAAATGTATCAAATGAAATAGTACCATAGCCCCAGTTACCCTAAGCAGAATAAACCCGATGGGTGAAATGGTATCTGGCATCACATCTTTAGCCAAAGTAAAAGTGAGTGCGTAAATAAGATTAGCAAAAAACAATGCCAAATGTGAAGTAAAAATCTTATTCATTTGCCAAGCACTTTTTTAAGCCATCAATGGTCTTTTTAGAATTGCCAACAAAAATCTCATGACAAACAATAAATACGGGGCGTTTAAGAAAAGTATACTCCTCTAGAATTAGGTTTTTAAAATCTTCTTCTTTTAAGTTTTGATCTTTCAAGCCCATACTTTTATACTTTCTGGCTCTTTTACTGAACAAGGCTTCATAAGAATCGGTAAATTGATACATCTGATCTATTTGTTCCTCTGTAATAGCATCAAATTTTATATCTTGAAGCTGAAAATGATGATCTTTCACTTCTTTGAGTATTCTATCACAAGTAGAGCAAGAAGATAGGTAATATGCTTTTTTCATAATCTAATATAACCTGAAATTTCATGACAAATATACTTAAAGCAATCTACCTGATTGATGAATAGGAATTAATTGAAGGTCAGATCAGTAGAAAAATCATCGGACTGCAAAAATATTTTTACATTTGTATGAACTAATAATACTACATTATGTCAGATCAACGCTTTGCCGTGATCGGTCTTGGTCAATTTGGATCGGCCATCGCCAAAAACTTATCCAATCGTGGTGCTGAAGTACTAGCCATAGACTCATCACTTGAAAAAGTAGAAGGTATTAAAGATGAAGTCTCTCATGCTGTAGCTTTGGATGCTACAGACAAGAAGGCACTCTTGTCTCAAAACATTCATGACGTAGATGCCGTAGTCGTAGCAATTGGCGAAAATTTCCAAGCCCTGCTTCTTTGCACCTTTCTTTTAATTGAACTCAAGGTAAAACGCATTATTACCCGATCTATGGGTAACGATCAGAGGCGAATTCTAGAAAAAATGGGTGTCACAGAAATCTTATCTCCCGAAGATGAGGTAGGTGGAAATGTTGCTGAGATGCTTATTAACCCTAATGTAGTAATGTGCATGCAACTTCCAGATGACTTCGAAATTGTTGAAGTTAAAGCGCCATCTGCTATTTTCGGCAGAAGTCTTGGAGATATTGGCTTGAGAGAAAAATACAAACTCAATCTGGTTACCATTCTTAGAAAAAAAGAGGGCAGTTCGGAAGAAAATGATAATAGTACCAAAGATTATCATATTATTGGGGTGCCTGATTCGAACACGATTATTCAAAAAACAGATATTATTATAATATTTGGGCTTACAAAAAACATCGAGCGGTTTCTCGAGATTAATAATTAAAATCTTTTAACTAAGTATTTACTAGTAAAATACAGGGTGAAACAATGAGAGGGTTTATTATTACAGGAACCAGTAGTGGTATTGGGCATGAGCTCTGTAAGCTGCTTTTAGAGAATCCAGACAACAAGGTTATTGGTATAGGCCGAACTCAAAATATTGAGCACACAAACTATAATCATATCGCTTTAGACCTCAATAATATTTCGGAAATAGAAAACATCGAATTTCCTTCATGGTCAAATGCAGCACAAATCAGCTTAATTCATAATGCTGGGTGGATTGGACCCATTCAAAAAATAGGCAATCAAGAACTTGGCGCTATTGCTTCCGCTTACATCATTAATTTAGTTGCCCCAGCAGTCTTATCAAGTCAGTTTATCAGCATGTATAAAAGTTCACAAGCCCAAAAGGTAATTCTAAGTATAAGCTCAGGAGCGGCACATACGGCCATTGGAGGTTGGAGTACCTACTGTTCTTCAAAAGCGGGATTAGACATGCTAAGTAAATGCATTGACGAGGAATATCAAGACATCATAAATCTTTCTATCGCTCCTGGTAAAGTAGACACCCCAATGCAAAATGACATTCGATTTGCTGATGAGAAAGCCTTTCCTCGTTTAAAAGAATTCCAGAAGTATTACAAAGACGGCGAACTAACAGATGCAAAAAAAGTGGCTACCAAATACAACCAGATACTTCAAAACCCTAAAAACTTTCTTCAATTAAATCGGGTTTCGGATATCTAAAGTACTTCTAAAAAAGGAATCGAATCCAATATTTGGGTTAAGCTATCTCTATAAAATTCAAAAGAAATTCTTGATGCATCACTAATTGGTTCGGATGGAGGCAATTTTGTTTTAAAAGGATCTACCTGAACACCATTTTTCCAAAAACGATAACATACATGGGGTCCTGTAGCCAAGCCTGTACTACCAACATAGCCAATGGTTTGGCCCTGTTTTACATGCACGCCAGGACGAATACCCTTTGCAATTTTAGACATGTGTAAATACTGAGTTGAATAAGTGCCATTATGTCTTACTTTCACATAATTCCCATTAAATTTATTGTAGGTAGCAGCACCAATAACCCCGTCAGCAGTTGCCCAAATAGGTGTACCTCGTGCCGCAGCATAATCTGTTCCTTTGTGCGATTTCCATCGTTTTTGAACGGGATGAAAACGGTTTTTAGAGTACCTAGATGAAATCCGACTATTTTTAACGGGCGTTTTAAGGAAAAACTTTCTTAGGTTTTTACCATCCTGATCAAAATAATCGTCGAATCCAGTATCATAGTATGGAAAAGCATAAAAATCTGCTCCTAAATGGTTAAAATAAACAGCTTTAACATCACCAACACCAACAAATTCTCCACTTAAGTATTTTGCTTCATAGAGCACTTTAAAACGGTCTCCAGGCTGTACATTTCTAAAATCAAGAGTCCAACAATAAATCTCATCAGATATAATTTCACACAATCGGTCTGACATTCCTATTGCAGCACCTGTTAAAAAGAAACTAGATCCTTTTTCTATAATCCCCGCATCTTCAATTAACTTAACCTCAACTGGTTTTTGAGCCTGATAAACTTTTAGGGTATCTCTAAAATCATAAACAACATAATTGATTTTATCTTCCTCGTAAACAAAAATTTGTGCGTTTTCTCTGCCTACTGTATCTAACACACAAAACATGGCATAAGGATGACCTGCTTTTAAATAACGTACATCGTATTCTGTTCTTCGAGTTTTACGAGCGATTTTATCAATTTGAGCATAGGAAACACCAAAGTCACTAAGTATTTTCCCTAAAGATTGCCCTGATTGAATTTCATTTTTAATCACTAAAAATGTATCTGCATCAAAACCATATTCTATAACTGGCTCAGGCGCTACAATTATAGAATTTGTAACACTTTCAGAATTTTCTACAGGAGAGTTGCAACTGAATAAAAACAATAAAATGACAGATAGTGTAATAGTACTATACTTCATAAACCAAAATTCTAAGGCATAAATTTATTACAGCTCGAATTTATGAATTTTTATGTCTGATTTTTTTCTTCAAACTAATATATATTAACAAAATAATAAAAGTATCATAAGCGAAACAAACTAAGATTTATTACAAATAAAAAGGGCTCCGAAATCGGAGCCCTTTTTAAAATTATATTAAGTATAAAATTACCTAACAAATTGTTCTACAGAACCATCATCGTATACGTTGAATAGAACTGTTCCTTTAAATGGTTCATCATCCAAGTTTACTTCTTGTCCTAATACGTTAATTACTTTAACCAATACTCTCTCTGAAGCATTAA
>NTKG01000012.1 GCA_002457305.1 Bacteroidetes bacterium MED-G21
GCATCCGCAAATACAGATGATGGATCTTGTTATACTTTAACTGTAGAAATTAGTATATCAGATATAAATACTTTAACAGTAAATGTGGAATCAACAAATACTGAAGATGTACTCACTGACCCAACTTACACTTGGTATTTAGATGGAAATGAAACTGGCGGTGTCATTAATGGCACGATTATTCAAGCAGGGGAATATGCTTTAACTGTAACTGATGACTTAGGTTGTGAACAAACAAGTTCCTCACTTCAAGCAAATCTTTCAGTAAACGAAGTTATCGACAATAATATCATTATATACCCTAATCCTGCAAATAGCGTGATCAATATCACATCAAATAACAGTGATATTCATTCATTTGATTTGTATAATGCTATTGGAGAACTTATGCTTACCAAATCTGAACTTAATTCAAAAACAATTACTATAAATAGAAATGAATTAAAAAGTGGTATTTATATTTCAAAGATTACTGATGAGAATGGAAACTCTGTTGTTCGCAACATCATTTTTGAATAGATAAAGACTTCATCATAAACCAAAAAAACTACCAATTATAATTGGTAGTTTTTTTTTACTATAAACACCAAATAGACTATCTTGAAAAATAATAAAACAATAATTATAAATATCAAACTTTCAGTTGAAGATGAAAAATTTACTTAAGCATGTGTTTTTCATTTCCTTAGGTGTATTATCTGCAGGATTTGGGCTTAAAGGTTTTCTTCTTCCAAATGGTTTTATCGATGGTGGAGTTACAGGAATTTCACTATTGATTGAAGCTTTAACAAATTATCCTCTATCACTACTTATTGTAATTATTAATGCCCCTTTTATTCTTTTAGGCTATTTTCAAATTGGAAAACTTTTTACTATAAAAAGTATAGCAGCAATTTCAGGTTTAGCTCTTGCTCTTATATTTGTTGATTACCCTATAATTACTTCAGATAAATTTTTGATACCAGTCTTTGGTGGTTTTTTTCTAGGTAGTGGAATAGGTCTTACTATACGAGGCGGGGGTGTATTGGATGGAACAGAAGTTTTAGCAATTTATCTCACAAAAAAAATAGGGCTTACTATTGGAGATCTAATTTTCATTTTTAACATCATTATTTTTGCAATTGCTGCCTATCTCCTATCCATAGAAACTGCACTTTACTCAATATTAACCTATTTAACAGCTTCCAAAACTGTTAATATTGTCGTTGATGGTGTTGAAGAATACATAGGAGTTACAATCATTTCCTCAAAAAGTGAAGAAATAAGAATCATGATCATAGAAGAAATGGGTAAAGGGGTTACGATATATAATGGTAAAAGAGGTTACAGTAAAACAGGTAATAATTTAAATAACACAGATGTCATATACTCAGTTATTACGAGACTTGAGATGACAAGACTACAAACCGAAATTCAGAAAATTGACTCGGATGCTTTTATTATAATGAACAAAGTGATGGACTTACAAGGTGGTCACCTTCCAAAAAACAAGTTGTTCAACAAAACAAAACTGCAAACAAAAAATAACAAAAGCTCTAAATAATTAAAAAATCCTTGCAAATATAATTTGCAAGGATTTTATGTTGTCGGGGTGGCAGGATTCGAACCTGCGACCTCCTCGTCCCAAACGAGGCGCGATAACCGGGCTACGCTACACCCCGAACAATCGGTGCAAATATATAGAATAGACCTCATAAAACAAGAGTCTTACTACATATAATTTTATAGAACTTAAAACAGATAATTATTTGATTGTGCCAAAATTTTGAGTGCAACGAATCATTACAGGGACTTTGGTTTCATCAACATCACATGAACAGCCGAGTAAACGCAAATTTTCATCTAAGATATTGGCTCTGTGAGGTGGTGAATTCATCCACTGTATTACAAGACGCTTAGCAATATAAAAGTAGCTGCCATATTTAATTTCATTACCATTAAGATCAAGATATAAGAAGGTACCATCTGAATTCTTTACTGTTCTATATTTTAAGATCTCTCCTTCATGTTCTAAAAGATTATTTTCAAGAATATTTTCAGCTAGAGACCTGTATGAATCATCAAAATAGAAAATTCGTTCTTTTGGAGTCCGCCACTTTTTTTGAATGCGATTTACATGATCAAAATAATCGTATTTAATCATACTTTCAGAATGCAAAACCGCAGATTTGTATAAATTATCATAAAAACCAAATAAAGGCAGATCTTCATGAGATCTTTCAATATTTGTAAGATGAAATACTGCAGCATTCAAAAAATGCAAATCAAAATCTGAGAGATCAATACGATTTTTCAAATTATCATCTGACAAAAAATCAGCTGAAATAACACTGGTATAATACTTGTCATATACTTCTTGAGCACAAAGATTAAAGACTCCAAAAAGACAGAGTATAAAAATTGAAAATGATGGTTTAAATTTAATGATCATTATGTATTTTTAAAGACACTAAATTACAATAAAATGTCAGAAGAAATAGAAAAAATTAAATGCCTAATTATTGGCTCCGGTCCAGCAGGATATACTGCTGCAATATATGCATCTAGAGCAGATTTAAGCCCTGTAGTTTACACAGGCTTAAAACCTGGAGGACAACTCACTGATACGACAGAGGTTGATAATTTCCCAGGCTACCCTGAGGGAACTGTAGGGCCTGAAATGATGATTGATCTTCAGAAGCAAGCAGAACGTTTTGGAACAGATGTTCGTTTTGGATACGCAACAAAATGCGAATTTTCGACAGATGGATCATTACATAAAATAGAAATCGATGGATCTAAAACAGTATTGGCTGAAACTGTCATCATTTCTACTGGTGCAACGGCAAAATGGTTAGGTCTTGAATCTGAAGAACGTTTAAATGGATTTGGAGTTTCTGCCTGTGCAGTATGTGATGGATTTTTCTACAAAGGACAAGAAGTTGTTGTTGTAGGTGCAGGAGATACTGCTGCTGAAGAAGCAACATACTTGGCAAAACTTTGTACAAAAGTAACCATGTTGGTTAGAAAAGACCATATGAGAGCTTCAAAAGCAATGCAACATCGTGTTGAAAAGACAGAAAATATTACCGTCATGTTCAATAGTCAAACCGATGAAATACTTGGTGATAAAGCTGTTGAAGGTGTTCGAGTTAAAAATAATTTAACAGGAGAAAAAAGTGAAATTTCTTGTACAGGTTTTTTTGTTGCCATAGGTCATAAACCTAACTCAGATTTATTTACAGACCAATTAGACATGGATGAAACAGGTTATCTCATTACAAAATCAGATTCTACGCAAACCAATATTAAAGGGGTATTTGCTGCAGGAGATATTCAAGATAAAATTTACAGACAGGCAGTAACAGCAGCAGGAAGTGGTTGCATGGCAGCTTTAGAAGCTGAACGGTACCTTGCTGAATTAGAAGGTTAAACTCTGCTTAAACTGATTTTATTAATATATGGCCTGAATACTTAGTTATACAAATAAAAAAAAGCCGAAGATTAATCTTCGGCTTTTTTCTTAGCAGTAGTTTTTTTAGCTGCCTTCTTTTTGGTAGTAGTTTTCTTTGTTGTTGTTTTCTTAGCAGTTGTCTTTTTTGCAGCAACCTTCTTTTTAGGTGCAGCTTTAGGCTTATCAGGTATAATTATTACTGATTTCTTTTTTTGCCTTTTCACTCCAGAAGTACCTCTATTAATCTTACCTCTCTTTGATTTAATATCTCCTTTTCCCATGATTGTTAATGTTATAATTTGTTGATGAATTTAATAAAAAAAGTTGAATTGACTAACTATCAAATGCTTTCTTATTACCTGTCCATAATTTAAAGCCTTTACTTCTTACAGTTACCAACTCTACATTCAAATCTTTCTTTAAATATTTGCGCAATTTACTAATATATACATCCAAACTGCGAGAATTAAAAAAACTATCATCACCCCAAACTTTAATTAATAATGAGCGTCTATTTGTAATTTCATTCTGATTTCTACACAATTCAGCCAATATTTCTGATTCTTTATCAGTAAGTTTTATTTCATCTTTATCAATTTTCAAAATATGAAATTCACTGTCAAAAGAAAAAGCACCAATTTGAAACACAATTTGTCGGTTTACATCTTTTAATGAAACTTTACTTCGTCTTATTATAGCATCTACACGAGCAATAAGTTCTTCTACACTAAAAGGTTTTTTAACGTAGTCATCAGCACCAATTTTAAAACCTTTAATTACATCTTCTTTTAAAGATTTAGCTGTGAGAAATAAAATAGGAATATCAGAATCAATAGAACGTATTTCTTTTGCTAAAGTAAACCCGTCTTTTAATGGCATCATTACATCTAAAATACAAACATCAGGCTTTTCTTCTAAATAACATGAAAATGCTTTATTTCCATCCTCACATAGAAAAACTTGAAAACCTTTAGACTCAAAACATTCTTTGGTAATCATCCCAATAAAGGGGTCATCTTCGGCTATCAAAACTTTAATCTCTTTGCTCATATGGTATTTGAATTATAAATTTAGTACCCTTATTTAATTCGCTTTCAACATTTAAAATTCCACCATGCATTTCAACAATATCTTTAACATAACTTAAACCTAAACCATAACCTTTAATGTTGTGAATATTACCAGTAGGAACCCTATAAAATTTATCAAAAATTCGAGGTAAATTTTCTTTTGATATACCTAGTCCTTCGTCAATAACCTCAATAATAACGCCATCAATATAATTTTTAGTGTTTATTGTAATCTTGGGTTGGTCTACAAAATATTTATTTGCATTATCAATAAGATTATAAAGTAGATTGTTAATATGAACTTGGTCAACAAAAACTTTATCTGGAGAAGCAAGAAGATCAATATTTAATTCGCCACCTTTTTTATGAACTTGCATAGAAATAATGTCAACTACATCATCTACAAGTGTATTTATATAATGATGTTTCTTATTAAGTTGAATCTCTCCTTTTTCATAAGATGCAATATTAAGCACCTTTTCTACCATGGTACTCAAGCGTCTAATTTCTTTTCTTGAAACATCTAAATATTTTAAAGTTCGTTGCTCATCATTTCTTACATCAAAGTTTATAAGTGCCTCTAAAGCTAATGAAACAGTAGATATTGGTGTTTTCAATTCATGAGTCATATTATTAATAAAATCATTTTTAACTTCTGAAACTTTCTTTTGATTAAATATGATTCGTAAGGCATAAACGAAACAGGATAAAACAATAAGAATAAGCAACAAAGAAATTAAAAACACAACCCAAGTTTTCTGAAGAAGTAATTTGTCTTTTTTATAAAGGTAAAGATGAATAAAATATGGATTTGAAATACTACTTAATATTATGGGGCTCTTATAACCATACATAACAGTAGCAGTTAATGTTTCAGGTTCCTTAAAGTAAATAACCTTATTACTAATGTTAGATATTGCGATGTTGTATTCACTCTTGAGTCCAACCAAATCAAGCTCTTCATCTAAAATAAAAAGTAACTTATCAAAATTAATCAACTTAGGCTGATCTAGGTTCATTAATAAATTATTAAAAAGTATTCTAACCTTATTAAGGTAATTTTCAACTATTGAATTCCCTATGAATCCTGAAGAATACATTATACTATCTAAAATTTCATTTTGTTTATTATAATAAAGATTATAAGAATTTAAAGGATTTGTAGTTGAAGAACTTAGTGAATCTGGTACCCAAGAAAAATCAGTAAGATTACCTTCCATATTGTCATTAAGATAACGATCTGCAGTTCGAGCTAAAACTCTATTTATTTCCCAATCCAGTTCGAGTTTGTTCGATTCAAAATAATTACTCACCCAATACCATTGAAAAGCAATAAGACCCAATAACGAAAACGTCATTAGTATCACTATGAAATATAAATTTCTATTTAGCATGCCCAAAAATACATATAATGTTCATCTATGAATAACAGTTAACAATCTTTAACCTAATACTTATTTAAAGAAACAAGCTCATAATCAATTTAATATAAATTAAAAAGCACCTCAGAAAATTGAGATATATGAATTTAATATGGTGAGATCAGTTGATGTGAAATTCATAAAAAAACAGCTAAATTTGCAGTCTTAAAAAATAGCACTATGATCACTGCAACAAACGTTTCCATTCAATTCGGAAAAAGAGTATTATTTGACGAGGTAAATATTAAATTTCATGGAGAGCGATGTTATGGAATGATAGGTGCTAATGGAGCAGGAAAATCCACTTTTTTAAAGGTCTTATCTGGTGAAATAGAGCCAAACACAGGCCAAGTAAGCTTAGAGCCACGAAAACGAATGGCTGTATTAAGTCAAGACCACTTTAAATACGACGATGTTTCAGTATTAAACACCGTAATAATGGGTTATCAAAAGTTATGGGACCTTATAAAGGAAAAAGAAGCCATATATGCCAAACCAGATTTTAGCGAAGAAGACGGACTAATAGCTGCTGATCTTGAAATAGAATTTGAAGAAATGAATGGTTGGAATGCTGAATCAGATGCTTCAAATATGCTTTGTGGACTCGGTATACCTCCAGAAGACCATTATAAATTAATGAAAGATTTAGAAGGAAGTAAAAAAGTAAGAGCACTTTTAGCTCAAGCTCTATTTGGAAATCCTGATGTTCTAATACTAGATGAACCAACCAACCATCTTGATTTAAGAACAATTGAATGGCTGGAAGATTTTTTACTTAGCTTTAAGAATACAGTCATTGTCGTATCTCACGACAGACACTTTCTTGATACTGTATGTACTAATATTGCCGACATAGATTTTAAAAAAATAAAACTATTTACAGGAAACTATTCATTCTGGTACGAATCAAGTCAATTAGCCCTACGCCAGCGCTCTGCTGCTAATAAAAAAGCAGAAGACAAACGTAAGGAGTTACAAGAATTTATATCTCGCTTTAGTGCTAATGCATCAAAAAGTAAACAAGCTACAAGTCGTAAAAAACTACTCGAAAAGATAAATCTAGATGAAATACAGGTATCAAGCCGAAAATATCCTGCAATTATATTTGATCAGGAACGTGAAGCTGGAGATCAAATTCTAGAAATTGAAAACTTAAGTGCTCACACAGATGACGGAGATATTCTATTTGAAAAACTTAATTTAAAAGTCAATAAAGGAGATAAAATTGCCATTTTAGCTGACAATAAATTGGCATTAGAGGCGCTTTACAACATATTAGATGGTAAGAGCAAACCATCAACTGGAAGTTTCTCATACGGCCAAACAATTACTCAAGCATACCTTCCTAACGATAATGCAAAGTATTTTGAAACAGATGACAATCTCATGGATTGGCTTCGACAATTTTCTGAAATCAAAGACGAAGTATATGTTCGAGGGTTCTTAGGTAAAATGCTCTTTAGTGGCGAAGAAACTTTTAAATCTGCAAAGGTCTTATCTGGAGGCGAAAAAGTAAGATGTATGCTATCTCGTTTAATGCTGGCAAAAGCAAATTTGATAATGTTTAATGAACCTACCTCCCACCTCGACTTAGAATCAATTCAAGCACTTAATAATGCTATGAAAGACTATAAAGGCACAATGCTCTTTTCTTCTCATGACCACACGATTACACAATCCGTTGCAAACCGTATTGTAGAAATTAACCCTGGAGAACATCATGATAAATTGATGGAATATGACGAATTTATAGCGTTCAAAAGAAGTTTAGAATAAAACACAAATATTGTTTTAATCTACAATCTATACCTACAAGGTTTTATACATTAAATAATGAAGACCAATAATTGGAATTGAATATGTATCACCTAACTTTTCAAATCCAAGTTTTTCATAAAATCTAGTAGCAATAATACGAGCATCACACCACAAAAGTTCTTGATCTTTATCTTTTAATATTTGAAAGGCAGTATTTAATAATGCTGAAGCAGCACCCGTATTTTGAGCACTTGATAAAGTTGCCATAGCGCGCAGTCGGTATTGATTTTTCTCTAAAAATTTTGCTTGACTTTGTTTAAAAAAGCTTGCTATACATATTAACTCATCACCCTTATATGCTCCAAGATGAAAGGCACCTTCTTGATCATCTATATCAATACCACAGTCATCTAATGATTTATGCTGCCATAAAACTTGATGTCTAATAAAATAGCAATCTTTTGGTTTTATTTCTTTAACAAGAAAAGGGGGCATAAAATCAAGTTCATTCTAGTTCTTAAAATCTACTTTCTTTTCTGAGCTTCTTGCTGATCCTTCATCATTTTCTCCAATCGAGCTTGGAACTTAGACTTACCTTTAACTGGTGCATTTT
This sequence comes from Bacteroidetes bacterium MED-G21, assembly GCA_002457305.1. Taxonomy (GTDB): domain Bacteria; phylum Bacteroidota; class Bacteroidia; order Flavobacteriales; family UBA7430; genus MED-G21. Next base: position 8,296 of record NTKG01000012.1, read on the forward strand.
GCTTTTTCTCTTCCATTTTTGCCAATAAAACCGAATCATCAATCATAGAGCCAATCAATTTTTGCTGACCAAATGTAATTAAGTTCGCTAAAAAATAATAATAACTAAGAGCTGCAGCATAACTATTCATAACGCCTAAGAAGATAACTGGCATGAAGTACATCATGTATTTCATTTGAGGCATTTGTGCATTAGAACCCGACATGCTATTACTGTACTTCATTTGTAAAACTGTAGTTGCAGTCATTAAAAGGGTAAATAGACTGACATGATCTCCATAGAATGGAATATTGAATCCCAAGTCAAGAATGGAATCGTAAGTAGATAAATCGGTTGCCCAAAGAAAACCTTGCTGACGAAGTTCTATAGAGGCAGGAAAAAAACGAAATAAAGCAAATAAAATAGGCATTTGAAAAAGCATTGGCACACAACCGCCAAGCGGATTGACACCTGTTTGCTTATATAAAGCCATCATTTCTTGTTGACGTTTCATTTGATCCTCATACTTCTCATTAATTGCATCTACTTGCGGTTTTAATACGCGCATTTTTGCCATAGAACTGTATGACTTGTAAGTAAAGGGAAACAAAGCAATTTTAATTAATAATGCCATCATAAAAATGATTAAGCCATAACCCCAACCCCAAGCTTCAAAAGTGTTGAAAATATTGATAACAACATACTTATTAATCCATCCAATAATACTCCATCCTAAAGGAACAAGTTCTTCAAGTCCAATTCCATAAGATTTTAAAGTTTTAACATGATTAGGGACAAAGTACCAATCCATAGAATACGAATGATTTCCTCCTATATAATTGAGATTTGCAGTAGCATTTAAAGTCTTTAAAAAGCCTTCAGAATCAGGAAGATCAATAGTACTTAAAGCGATTTCATTAGACAAATCCTGAGTTTTTAAAACAGTAGAAAAATACTGGGATTTAAAAGCAACCCATTCAGTATCTAAAACCCTTTCTGAGTCGTTTGACATAGATGATAAATAATCAACTTCACCATCAGCATAATAATATGCAGATGTATTCATTGCCTCGTTATCTCGACTTAATTCCTGACGGGGAATTGCAGCTGACCAATCCAATTCTATTGGCGTATTTGTTTGAATAAGACCGTCTAAACCAACTAAATTTAACGCGTACTCAACTTTATAGGAATTCGGAGCTAAGGCATAAGAAAACTCTAAATACTTTCCTTCAGACACATTCATCCGCATAGAAAGCTGCTGTTTATCTCCTAGTTGTGTTTGAGAGGCATCAAAAACAAAATAAGAGGTTTGCAAACGACGATTTTGTGCCCAAAAAGTGAAATTAAAACGTGAAGAGTCTTCACGAAGTAAATTAAGCGGAAGTGAATCGTGCGTCTGATAATCTTTCAAATACACACTGGTTACACGCGCACCCTTTGCTGCTACTTCAACTTTAATCAAATCATTTTCTAAATAAAACTTTTCTGAAAGATCTTCATTACTTGCAGCAAGAGAAAAAGCACCATAAGCTTCTTTTAGATCAGAAGAAACATGAGATGATGAATCATTTAGCCCCGATACATAAGAAACATCTTTTGCATTCGAAGTCATTTCTTCTTTTGTTTGGGCTACTTCTGAAGCCTTTTGAAGCATTACTTCCTCAACTTTGGCTTGCTCATTAAACAACCAAAAGAGGACAAGACCTATTAAAGCAAAACCTATAAATGAATTGTAATCAGTTTTATTTTCTTGTTGTAGCATTTATCTTAAGATTTATTCTTTAATGCTGCTTTCACAAAACTTACAAAAAGCGGATGTGGATTTGCAACAGTACTTTTATATTCAGGATGAAACTGAACACCAACAAACCAGGGATGCTTAGGGATTTCAACAATTTCAACCAATCCAGTTTCTGGGTTAATTCCAGTAGCTTTCATTCCTGACTTTTCAAAATCATTTAAATACAAATTATTGAATTCGTAACGATGACGATGACGCTCATCAATTCTATCTACACCATAAACAGCATGCGCAACAGATCCCTTTTTTAATTCACATGCACAAGAACCCAGGCGCATTGTACCTCCCATATTTGTAACCTTCTTTTGCTCTTCCATAATATCAATTACAGGATAAGAGCTTTCTGGATTCATTTCCGAAGAATGAGCTGAATCATAATTTAGAACATTTCGGGCATATTCAATAACGGAAGCCTGCATTCCTAAGCAAATACCAAAAAATGGAATCTTATTTTCTCTTGCGTACTGAACAGCATAAAGTTTACCTTCAATACCTCTAGGACCAAATCCAGGAGCTACCAAAACACCATCCATATTCTTTAAAGATTCTATTGCAGAATCAGCATCTAATTTTTCAGAACAAATCCAATGTAAATTAACTTTACACCTAGAAAATGAACTGGTATGGATAAAAGATTCAGAAATAGATTTATAAGAATCTTTTAATTCAACATATTTCCCAACCAAAGCAATATCTACAGTATGTTTAGGATTATTAAGATGGTAAACAAATTCTTCCCAGCTGGTAATATCTGCCTCTCCTGTATTACTTAAACCTAACTTTTTAAGAACCACCTTATCCAATTGTTCCTCCTTCATAAGTTTAGGTACATCATAAATAGTAGCTGCATCTATAGATTGAATAACCGAATCGGTTTGCACATTACAAAACAAAGCCAATTTTCTTCGAATTCCTTCATTTAATTCATATTCAGTTCTACAAACCAAAACATCTGGAAATACGCCTGACTCTTGTAATGATTTAACAGAATGTTGGGTTGGCTTAGTTTTAAGTTCACCAGCAGCCGACAAATAAGGAATCAGCGTCAAATGAACAACTGCACAATCATTAGGTCTTTCCCAGCACAACTGACGTACACTTTCTACATAAGGTAAAGATTCAATATCACCAACAGTACCACCTAGCTCAGTAATAACAACATCATAATCCCCAGAACTACCAAGGATTTGCATACGCTCTTTGATTTCATTTGTGATATGAGGAATCACTTGGACTGTTTTACCTAAAAAATCTCCCCTGCGTTCCTTTTCAATGACTGATTGATAAACACGACCTGTAGTCACATTATTAGCTTGAGAAGTGGGATGATTCAAAAAACGCTCGTAATGACCCAAATCAAGATCTGTTTCGGCACCATCATCTGTAACAAAACATTCGCCATGTTCATAAGGATTAAGGGTACCAGGATCAACGTTTAAATAAGGGTCAAATTTTTGAATTGTAACACGATATCCTCTACTCTGAAGAAGTGTTGCCAGAGAAGCTGAAATAATACCTTTTCCTAAAGATGATGTTACACCTCCTGTGACAAATACATACTTAGATGAAGCCATTTAATTGACTGATTTCATGAGTTGATTATTATTTTGAAACAACTTCCCAAAAGTAGAAATAATCAATCAGCCTAAAAAGTGTTTTGAATAATTTTTAAAACTGCCAGTTTGCACCAAAACTTGGCATGATTGGCAACTGATCAATTCTTGAGTCTGTAAGTTGGTCGTAGTAAAAAATATTTGCTCTGTCGTATATATTAGTAATACTAAATATAACTTCTAAAAGACTGTTCTTTGAAAACTTTATTTGTTTTTTTAAGGATGCATCTAATCGATGATAAGAGGGCATTTGTCCCGTATTAATATCAGCATATAAAATTCCCAAATCATCATTTGACTGCGTAACATCTGTTGCAATACCCTGATCAAAGGTCATGTTTTCATAATATCCCTGAGTCATCGTAAATGGGAATCCAGATCCGAAATTCCACCTTGCATCGAATGTCCAGGATTTGTCTTTACCAAACACATAAGATCCAACAAAATTTAAATTATGTGTTCTGTTATAATGTGGTAAATAAGTACCAAAAGCATCTGTTCTAGTAACTTTCCCTAAAGAATAAACCATCCACAAACTGGTTCGTTGATCGTTGTACTTAAATAGAAAGTCCAAACCTTTCGCAAAACCAGTTTCAACAATAAAATCCTTTTTCAATTCGTCATCAATTTCATAGTTATATTCATCATCTTCGTAAAGCTTATTGATGTTTAAGTTTATCAACTGATTAAAATCTTTTACATAAGCCTCGACATTTACAGTCCATTTATCATTAATATCATATTCTAAACCAACAATAGCATGTTTTGCTCTCTGAAGATAACTGGTTCGATCTTCACCATTAAGTTCGTCTGGTAAATTCGTTGTACTTGAAATAAATCCTTGAAATAGGTTAACAACTTCACGACCCGTATTCACAGCAATTAAATTTTGAGAAAATATACCTCCAGCTGATTTAAACCTTAAATTCTCCGTTAAATTATATTTTAAACCTAAGCGTGGCTCAAAAGAAGATTCACCTAATGAAGTATATGAATGGTAGCGCACACTAGGCTCAAGTAATAATCTGGTTCCAACGTGTTTGTATCTAATAAAACCTGCGAACTCTGTAGTATTATCATTATGATCAACAAGTAAATTAGAGGGGGTATAAAAGTTTAACGTATTTCCAAAACCAAGAACTTCAATACCGTATTTAATTTGACTTTCTCCCTCTAGAAAATACGTAAAATCCAATCCAGAATTAAAGCCATTTATAGAACTTAATTTAGGTTTATATCCAACATTTGTTTGTTCTGTATCGTAATTAGAAAATGCGAAATTCCCCTCAACTAACATAGAGGATCCACTAGGAATTAAAATAAAGTTACTACCAAATCCATAAGAATTCCATGAATAATTAACGAGAGAAGAGTATAAGACATCATCGCCATAGTTAAATCCAAACACATTAAATTTACTTCCATTAGAACCTGTAAAAGAGGCTTTACCGTAAATATCTAAAAAGCTGTATGGTAAACCATCATCAGATATATATGTGTAGAGAGACTTTGATGTTTTATCAAGATATGAGGTTTTAGAAGACAAAATAAACGAACTACTAGAGCCATTTTCTTTTTGCTTAAATAGAGGTCCTTCGAGAAGAAGTTTTGAACCAAAAGTACTTGCAGCAACTTTACCTGCTAATCGTTTCTTATTTCCATCTCGGGTTTTAATATCAACTACCGAAGAAATACGACCGCCATATTCAGCATTAAATCCGCCTGTGTAAACATCTGCAGTTTTAATCACGTCTGTATCAAACACAGAAAACAATCCTATGGAATGAAATGCATTATAAAGAATCATACCATCAAGCAATACTACATTGTGAATAGGTGCACCACCACGAATGTATAGCTGACCTCCTTGATCACCAGTAAACACAACCCCTGGTAGAACTTGTAAGTATTGAGCAATGTCAGGATCACCACCAATAGAAGGTAATCTTTTTAAAGACTTTGAAGTTAACTTAATAACAGAGGTGTTAACACTTGTTTTTGCTTCTTGGCGTTCAGCAGAAAGCTGAACTGTGTTTAATTGTATACTCGATTCTGATAAATAATATTTCTTATCTAATATTTTATCAGCTTTAACATCTATAATCTCCTCTTTACTTTCAAAACCAATATAAGTAACCACCAATTTATATTGACCAGCAGGAACTTTAGATAAATTAAAAAATCCATTAGCATCAGTAACCCCTCCTATTTTGGTGCCATCTAAAACAATATTAGAAAACATAGCTGGCTCTCCAGAAGTTTCTTCGTATACAAATCCACGCACTGTTCCTGTTTGAGCAATTAGTTCTATTGAACTTATAATTAAAATAATAAAAAGGACTAATCTATTCATAATGATTATTTTCAAAGCGCGAAGATAAAAATTAGCAGCTAAATTTCTATGCTCAAATCAAACAAGTATCATTCCGTTTATGTAATTAATTATAAAAGTGTGTTTTAATAAGTGTTTCTTCACTATTAAATGTCGAAAAATCAAATTGAGATACATTAATATCTTTATTAAATTAAAATGATATCAGACTGAATTAAATATTAGATTAAAAGGACATAAATAGTATATTTGTTTGAATTCCAAAACGATGACACACGAGAAAATATTATCGGATTTAAAGGCAAAAAAATTCGACAGCATCTATTTTTTAGCCGGAGAAGAAACATTCTATATGGATCTTATCTCCGACTATATAGAGAAAAATGTATTGAGTGAAGCTGACAAAGGATTTAATCAAACCATATTATACGGAAGGGATATAGAAATTGGTGCCTTAATATCAGCAGCAAAACAATTCCCAATGATGTCAGATCATACAGTTATCATCGTTAAAGAGGCACAGGATCTGAAAAAAATTGAAGAATTAAAATCATATGTAGACCAACCCTTAGAAAGTACATTACTTGTTTTATGTTATAGAGGAAAAAAGCTAGACAAGCGCAAAGCACTTTACAAGAGCTTGCAAAAAAATGGAATATACTTTGAAAGCAATAAACTTTATGAAAATAAAATTCCAGAATGGATAAAATCATTTTTACGAGCTAAAGATTATAAAATAGGTAATAAATCAGCAGCCATGCTCTCAGATTTTTTGGGAAATGACTTATCTAAAATTGCCGGAGAATTAGAAAAACTTTGCATTCTAGTCCCAAAAGGATCAGAAATTACAGATAAGCTTATTGAAGAAAATATTGGAATCAGTAAAGATTACAATAATTTTGAACTTCAAAATGCTGTTATACATAGAGATATTTTAAAGGCAAATCGAATTATTAAATATTTCGAATCGAATCCAAAAAGCAACCCTATTGTTGTTACCTTATCAGTACTTTACAATCTTTTCAGTAAAGTACTTATTTACCATGGACTTCGTGATAAAAACCCTCAGTCTGTAGCCAAAAGCTTGGGTGTAAACCCCTATTTTGCAAAAGACTATCAAAAAGCAGCGCAAATTTACACGCTTAAAAAAGCAGTAAATGCATTAGATGTACTTAGAAAAGCTGACGTCATGTCAAAGGGATACAAAAATCCTTCAACTTCACATGGAGACTTATTAAAGGAAGTTATCTATAAAATTTGTTACTAATCAAATCGCAGATGCTTTACGGTTAATCCTTGATTTTTGAGTTCCATAAGGGCATCTATTCCGATTTGGATGTGATCTTTCACGTATTCACTGGTCACCTTTTTATCACTTTCTGAAGTTTTTATCCCCTCTGGAGTCATTGGTTGATCAGAAACAAGCAATAAAGCGCCACAAGAAATCTGATTTACAAAGCCAACAGTAAAGAGCGTAGCAGTTTCCATATCAATACACATACATCGACTGTCTCTTAAATAGTCTTTAAAAAGCTCATCATGTTCCCAAACACGCCTGTTTGTTGTATAGACTGTACCAGTCCAATAATCGCGTTTATGATTACGAATGGTTGTAGAAATTGCTTTTTGTAATGCAAAAGAAGGTAAAGCAGGTATCTCAGATGGAAGGTAATCATCAGAAGTACCCTCACCTCTAATTGCAGCAATAGGAAGAATAAAATCTCCCAATTCATTTTTCTTTTTCAATCCGCCACATTTACCCAAAAAAAGAACAGCTTTTGGGTTAGAAGCACTCAACAAATCCATTACAGTAGCAGCATTGGCACTACCCATTCCAAAATTAATCATTGTAACGCCCTTTGCTGTAGCATTAGGCATGGCTTTATCCAAACCATTAACAGTGGTTTTATGAATGTGTGCAAACTCATTTAAATAATATTGAAAATTCGTAAGCAAAACAAAATCACTCATTTCAGACAAGTCAATACCTGTATAGCGTGGTAGCCAGTTTTCAACAATTTCTTTCTTATTCTTCATAAAGGCCTTGGTATAATATTATCTCTGATTAATGTATCTTCGTAGCTCATTATAATTTATGCAAAAATTAAATTTACCCATTTATTCCATTAAACTCAAAAAGGAAGGGAATAAAACACTGGTTTTCGATCCAATTCGAAAAAAACACATCGTTCTTACACCTGAGGAATGGGTGCGTCAAAACTTCATTCAATTCCTTATTCAGGAAAAGAATTATCCTGCATCCTTAATGGCTGTAGAAATGGAAATAAATCTTCTAAACACAAAAAAAAGATGCGACATCGTCTTATACAATACTAAAGGATTACCCCATATGATTGTGGAATGTAAAGCCCCTTCAATAAAAATTTCGCAGGATACTTTTGATCAGATTGCACGTTATAATATGACGCTCAAAACAGATTTACTCGTTGTAACCAACGGCTTACAACATTATGTCTGTATGATGAACCACCAAAACCAACGTTATCATTTTTTAAAAGAAATTCCAAATTATGTGAGTCTTTAGAATACAATTATCTGATCTTATAGAAATAAAAAGACCGAGAGATTCTCGGTATTTTTATTTAAATGGTCAACATATTGACTTTTGTAGAGTTAGTAAATTATTCAATTGCCTTTATTTTAATTTTTGATAAACTTTAGCGTTTTTAAGTTTTCGTTATTTAAAGTATTTACTCTTAGCACATAAACTCCAGGACTTAATGATGCAATTGGTACAAGGGTTTCAACTGATTGTAATTGCCCCTTAAAGAACCGATTTCCAAGCAAGTCATAGATTTCATAATAGAAGAGCTTACCTTCATTTAAATCATTAACCACCAATGTTAATAGGTTTAAATTAGAATCAAAAAGTAAAGAAATGTCCATAAAAATTATACTTTGGCCATCTTTTATGCTTTCTGATGGTGCAATTAAGCGTTGGTTTTCTTGCTCGCCCTGACATACACAGCATTGTTCTAAAGCATTAAATTCATGAGAATTATAAGCTCCCTCACATCCATGTGAACCTGGATATTCGTTTACATCATACCATTCAGTACAGGAATCTCCATAAGTATCTGTACTAGAATCATCATTTTCACAGGAAGACTCAGTACAATCTCCGCCATCATTATCATAACAGCTTAAATCAGCACCATAGACTTGTTCAGGACCATCACAATATCCATCACCAAGCCAATGTTCAGGAAAATGTTCGCCACTGCCATCACAATCTAAAATATGACCTGCTGGTGCTGGTAGAGATGAGTTACAATCGCCGGCTTCATTATCGTAACAACTTAAATCGGCTCCATAGGCTTGTTCAGGTCCATCACAGTATCCATCGTTTATCCAACTTTCAGGAAAACATGCTCCACTACCATCACAATCTAAAACTTCTCCAGACAAACAAGAGTTGGCATTAGTGAAATTACAATCAGTACTAAGAATATAGTCCCCAGAACTTGTGGAATAACCTTCTACTAAAATATAATAAATTCCCTCGGCAAGGTTTATTTCTACAATAGATTGGAAATTGCAAGCATCATCATTTTGTGCTAATTGATTCATATTAGCATCATAAATTCTCAAATAGGTGTCGTAATCTGAACCACAGGTTGAAAATTCATAATTACCAGAAGTCATTACTTCAAATTGATAAATATGGTCAGGAGAACTATTCCCATAATTATTTTGAGAATATGATGTATTACCTGTCACTGTCATTACACAAGAAGATTCCGAAAAATCAGATACTTGTAATAATCGAAGATCTACATGATGTAGTGGATGAAATTGATGATGATTTACATCAACGCCACATACCTGGTTATCAGTATCTTCAGTGGATTCTGTATCATGATAAGATTCTGTATCATTATCCCATTGTAGTATAATTGTACGCACTAAACGAAGATGTGCAGTCTCCTCATTATCATTAATATGATGAGCATAAATATTATGAGGTAGATTTCCATTAATAGGACTAAATCTAAGCACAACATAACCTAAGTCATTATTATCAGATGCCCAATAAAAATCATTATCACCAGTATTAAAATAAACAAAGTCCTGATTCGAAATAAGAGCATGACGAAAAGCCACAATCTCAGTCATTTCTGTAAAAGTTGGTACTGTCCAATTTTGTGCAATATTTACTGCATTTTGTACATCTATAATATTACCAATTAGATGATCTTCCATTTCTACAATTTTAATTTGTAGTAGGTGTTGTTCATGATCTGTGTAATAATGGTTTACATCATAAATAATACCATCTTCATATGTATCACCAATTTGATATTGAGCAGTAATACTTGTTGAAATAAATGTAAATAGTAGCAATTTGTAGAAATTTTTCATCCTTTTTGGGTTTAGTTAAAAATTTATGTATTGACAAATATATATAATTATATTATTTAAATAGTAATAAAGTTAAATATTTACAATAATTAAATTATGCTTTCATAAGCAAATGATTTATTATTTTTGAGAAGAATATATTTTAATTAGATTTTAAAAAATGAACAGAACGCAAATCCTTAGTGCTAAACAAATTCAACAAAAATTGAATCGCATTGCATGGCAAATTTTTGAGTCGAATTACCAAGAATCAAGTATAATAATTGCGGGTATAAGTGGTAATGGATTTGTAATCGCCAAAAGATTAACATCTATTATTAAAGACATATCTGATTTAGAAGTCCTATTAACAGAAATTAAGATCAATAAAAAAGAACCTTTTAATTCGCCTATTGAATTAAATATTCAGGAAAAGGATTACAACGGAAAAGTAGTCATACTAGCAGACGACGTAATCAATTCAGGAAAAACAATGATTTACGGTGTAAAGCATTTTTTAAACGTTCCTGTAAAAAAGATAAATACAACAGCTCTAATTGATCGTAAACACTTACGTTTTCCAATTCGTACAGATTATGCAGGTCTTGTACTTTCAACCTCAATTAAAGAACATGTTGCCGTTGAATTGGGAGAAAACGAAGGTGTATATGTAGAGTAAAACACAATTGTCATATATGACAACTTTACATTCACGCGTTTATAAAGTTCAAGAATTTGAAATTTAAACAATAAAGCCCACTGTTCAGTGGGATTTAATAATTATTTTCTTCGCTCTCTTCGACTTCTAGAACCAGATCTATTTCTCGACCCAGAACTCCCTCTTCGATCTCTAGATGAATCTCTTCTTCCTCCTCTACGTCGATCTCTACCTCCACCTCTTCTGTCAGGCGATTTAAATGTCTTTGTTAATTCTAAACTTACTTTTCTATCACCAACACTAAAACCTTCAAAAGCTTCAAAAACGCCTTCTACTTTAGATTTAGATACATTAAAAAATGAAAAAGCGCCTTTTACATCAACACCACCAAAGTCGTCATTAGTCAAGGAAGTTTTTTCTCTTAATAAGTCTTTTAAAGTGGCCCAATCAAAACCATCTTTTTCACCAATATTGATGAAAATTCGTTGAGAATCACGTGATTTTTTATCTCTACCAGACTTTCCAGAAGCATTTAAATCTTTAGCATCTTTGTAAAAATTCAAAATCTTAGACGAATTTAAGGCAATAAATTTTTCCAACACTTCTGTCACAGTCATTTGCTCTGAAAGCTCATGAATGGCTTCAGTAAAAGGTTTTAATGCTTTAGGATGAACCTGAGCATTAATAAGATTCTCCATAGATTGAAAAACCATGGCCTTCATCACTTCTTCTCCCGAAGGAACCATCTTTCGTTCCATCCTGCACTTAATGGTCTTCTCTATCTGAACAAGTTTGTACTTATCTCTCCCTCCTACCAAAGCAATAGAAGTTCCTGTTTTACCAGCTCTTCCTGTTCGTCCACTTCGATGCGTATACACCTCATTATCATCTGGAAGTTGGTAATGAATAACGTGAGAAATATCATCCACATCAATACCTCTAGAAGCAACATCAGTAGCGACAAGAATTGTAATGTTCTTGGTTTTAAATTGTTTCATTACGCCGTCTCTTTGTCCTTGAGACATGTCGCCGTGAAGGCCACCTGTATTGTAACCATCCGCCATCAATCGTTCGGCTACATTTTGAGTTTCTGCGCGTGTCCTGCAAAATATAATGGCATATATACCAGGATAGGAATCGACAATACGCCTAAGTGTTCGATAACGGTCGCGGTTGTCAATTAAATAATATTCGTGATCTACAGTTGAAGCTGCTTGATTTTTAGTCCCACAAGTCACCTCAACAGGATCCTTCATATAATTCGAAGCAATTTTAGCAACAGTCTTTGGCATTGTTGCTGAATACAACCAAGTATTTCGATCTTCAGAAGCGGTTTCTAAAATCTCATCAATGGCATCTTGAAAGCCCATATTAAGCATTTCATCGGCTTCATCAAGAACCAAATAATCAATGTGACTTAAATCCACCAACCTACGATTAATCATATCTTGTAGACGCCCCGGAGTCGCAACAATGACTTGAGCACCTTTCTTTAATTTCTTTGCCTGATCGGTAATACTTGCACCACCATAAACTGCTACGACGTTTGTTTTCTTAAAACAAGCAAAGTCTTTAAGATCGGCAGTTATTTGAATACAAAGCTCTCGAGTTGGAGCTAAAACTAAGGCTTGTGTTTTTCTATTGTCGTTGTCAATCTTTTGAATTAATGGCAATCCGAAAGATGCTGTTTTACCAGTACCTGTTTGAGCTAAAGCTACAAGGTCTGTATCTTCATTTAAAACAATAGGAATACATTTCTCTTGAACAGGAGATGGTTTTTCAAAACCAAGTTGGTCTACTGCCTGAACGATGACCTCTTCAAGTCCAAGCGCTAAAAAATTCTGATTCATTTCGTCAGATTAAGTGATTAATAAACAACCAACACTCAACCCTTTCGACGAAGTCCAGATGGACTTACTAATAGAGCATTAGTTTGGCGCGAAACTACAACAATTTATTTAGTAATGGGTTTAAATACAAAAAGTATACTTGTTTTCATTATTCAAATTTATCTCGTAAAAGTAACCCTAAGCTTTAAACTCATAGTCTTACATAGTAAAAACTAGAAAACAAATTCTTAACTTCGCAGACTAATAAAGAACTTTATAAAATAGTAAAAGATGAATTTTGACCTTATTGTTGTAGGAAGTGGTCCTGGAGGATATGTAACTGCCATACGCGCTTCTCAGTTAGGCTTAAAAACAGCCATTGTTGAAAAAGAAAGTTTAGGTGGTGTCTGTTTAAATTGGGGTTGTATACCAACGAAAGCACTATTGAAGAGTGCTCAAGTTTTTGAGTATATCAATCATGCAGAAGATTACGGCATAAAAGTAGGTAAAGCTAACGCAGATTTTTCGGCTATTGTTAAAAGAAGTCGTGATGTTGCTGGTGGCATGAGTAAAGGAATTGAGTTCCTAATGAAAAAGAACAAAATTGAAGTTCTTAAAGGTATTGGTCAAGTTGCACCTGGCAAGAAAGTAAAGATTACAGATGAAAAAGGTAAAATGACTGAGTATACTGCAAAAAATATCATTATTGCTACAGGTGCACGCTCTCGTCAACTACCAAACCTTCCTCAAGATGGTAAAAAAATTATTGGTTACCGCGATGCAATGGTTCTTAAAGAAGCACCAAAGAAAATGATTGTGGTAGGCTCTGGAGCAATAGGTGTTGAATTTGCCTATTTCTACAATGCTATGGGTACAGAAGTTACCGTAGTAGAATACATGCCAAATATAGTGCCTGTAGAAGATGTAGACATTTCTAAGCAATTGGAACGTTCATTTAAAAAAGCGGGCATTAAAGTCATGACGAATGCATCAGTTGAAAAAGTAGACACTTCAGGAAAAACATGTAAGGCTACTGTTAAAACTAAAAAAGGAGAAGAGACCTTAGAAGCTGATATCGTTTTATCTGCAGTAGGTATTGAAGCTAATATTGAAAAAATTGGATTGGAAGATGTAGGTATCGCTACAGATAAAGGCCGTATCCTTGTAAACGATTATTACCAAACAAACATTCCAGGCTACTATGCCATAGGTGATGTTATTCCTGGACCAGCTCTTGCTCACGTAGCATCAGCAGAAGGTATTATTTGTGTTGAAAAAATATCAGGTATGGCAGTTGAACCAATGGACATGAATAACATTCCTGGTTGTACTTACTGTTCACCAGAAATATCATCTGTTGGCTATACAGAAAAAGCCGCTATTGATGCTGGATATGAAGTGAAAGTAGGTAAATTTCCTTTCTCTGCTTCTGGAAAAGCTAGTGCTGCTGGACATAAAGATGGATTTGTGAAAGTTATTTTTGATGCAAAATATGGCGAATGGTTGGGTTGCCACATGATTGGATCTAATGTTACAGAAATGATTGCTGAAGCGGTGGTTGCTCGTAAACTAGAAACAACAGGTCATGAAATCTTAAAAGCTGTTCATCCACATCCAACAATGAGTGAAGCAGTCATGGAAGCTGTTGCAGATGCCTATGATGAAGTAATTCATATGTAAAACATATTCAAATATTAAAAAAGCCTCCATATGGAGGCTTTTTTTTTATAAATATCAAGATTTATTATCTTATTAATGTGACCATTCCGTATTCTTGATAAATTGTATCATCATAATATTTTTTCACCAATACTTTAAAATTATAAGTACCACTTTGCGCTTCAGTAGATTCAAAAGTACCATCCCACTTCTGATTAATATCATTAGAGTAAAATACTTGTTTCCCCCATCTATCGAATATAAATAATTCAAAAGTCTCTACTCCAACTACAGAAGGACTGAAAGTATCGTTCATCATATCACCATTTGGAGAAAATGAATTTGGAGAATAATAATAATATAAAGGGGCCACTTGAACAACTTGAGAAAGTTCCTTATAACAATTGTTGATTTCTGTAGTCACTCCAAGGGTTACAGTATATTCACCTGACTCAGGATAATAATGGCTCTCAGGATCCTCAACGATAGAACCCGAATTATCTCCAAAATCCCATAAGTAACTAAGACCATCTAATGCAAATGTTGAATTGTTTATATCAACACCTAAATTATCATCTGGCATCTGATAAACTGAAAAAGCTGGATCAGGTGCTTCATCTAAATATATCAAACCAGAATAAGTGCTCTCTAGATTACAGTCATCGATAACTGATACTGGATAAATTCCTGGAAAATCTTCCATGCAAGAGCCAATAGAATCATTGTCCCATAAAAATGAAAAGGGTGGATTTCCTCCTTCTGTTTCAATACAAACTTCTTCTAGTTGATTATAACAGGTGTAAACAGTGTCAGAACTTAATATTAATTCCTCATATAATTGGAAATCAACGAAAACCACATCAGAAATAACTTGTCCACATACGTCAGTAACTGAAATAAAATAATTAGTTGAAATAATTGGACTAACTGTTACATTTTGTTCTGGACCTGGTTGTTCCGACCACTGATAAATATATTCTGGCTCTACCATTAAACTAGCTATACCTCCAGAAGCTTGAGCATTTAAGTTAGCTTCATCACCAGGACAATCAAGTAAGAAATCTGAAGATACAGATTCAAATTCAAGTATGGGTTGATCAAAAATTTCAAAGACTATAGTATCTCTTTCAGTATCATAACAATCATAGCTAACTGGAAGGATTTCAATTGTTAATACTTCTGTAGGTTCTAAATCCTGATCGCCAAATGGAACAACTTGCAAAATCACACTGTCTTCTCCAGCAGACATAACAATTTCGTTGTTTTGAACACCTGGAATTTCATAATCTACAAGATTAGTAGCAGAACCATCTATTAGAAAGGGAAATATAATTTCACCTTCAAAACCTTCTGGACGATAAAAAGTGACACTAGCAGAACCACATCCTTCATATAAATTATCAATAAATTCTGAACTCGAATTAAATAGATTAACAACATTAGACTCAACTTCTATCTGATTTACAGGAGGAGATGAAAATGAACCCTCAGTTAATATAACTGCAGATTGATATGAACCATCATAAGCATTTGCAATAGCCAACTTAATATGATGAGTTTCACAAGGAACTACTGAATATGTTGCAATTAAAGGATCAGTGAAGCCGTCCATAACGCTTAAATAATTAGAATTATTATTATTATAAAAAACTTGATAACTCTGCCAATCTGGATCTATTTGATCACATGCAAATGATGACATATCATCACATGAACTATCAGTAGTTGTAGAAGGGGTAATAGTACTAGCGGTTACAGGAGTATTTGTAAATTGTCCAGGATTATTAGGATCTGGTACCAATGCAATATTTACAGCATTATTTTCAAATGGACCATTAATATCTGGGCCTGATAAAAAAAATCCAAAAATATCATTATATCTAGTGCAAGCAAATAAATCAAATTCTGCAGAAGTAAAAATATACTCAAAAGAAATTTGATCTGAAATTGGAATAAAATCAAATTCAACAATAATTGGGGTCCAAATTGATAATGGAATTGATGGAAAACAGTCTGGTATTCCAATTTCAACAATTTGTTGAAATAAATCATTATCATTAATTTGATTAGCTCCCATATCAGCTAAACCCTCAACTCCTCCAGTGGCCATAATTAAACCAGAATTAAGATCAGATCCAGGAATTGGAGAAGTTACATTAAAATAACCTATTCCATTATTATTAGGTGATTCATCAATATCACAATCCCAATCTGTTACCTCTACACCTTCACCAACTAATGAATTCACAAATTGTTGGCAATCTGATTCAGGTACACCAATATAATCTTGTGATAATATGCAATTAGAATATAGACCAAAAAGTAAAAATAAAAACTGCTTCATACAGGAGGAAGTTAATAAATAACAAAACAATTATACAAAAAATGATACGAAGAAATTAAAAATTACAATCGAATTAACATAAATGTAATTATTGTAATCTCAAATGAGAGCTACATATTCCTTCGGTACTGTCCTCCTACTTTGAACAGAGAATCTGTCATTTGACCCAAAGAGCAGGTTTTAGCAACTTCCATCATTTGAGTAAAGATGTTTTCATTCTTAAGCGCAGCACTTTGTAATTTACCTAAATCAGCTTCTTTAGAATCTTTATGGGCTTTATTTAAAGTCTCTAACATACTAATTTGATATTTCTTTTCTTCTTCTGTAGCACGAATAACTTCTGCAGGTATAATCGTAGGTGATCCTTTGGAGCTTAAAAACGTATTAACACCTATAATCGGATATTCACCCGTATGTTTTAGCGTTTCATAATGCAAACTCTCCTCTTGTATCTTACCTCTTTGGTACATGGTTTCCATAGCACCCAATACGCCACCTCTTTCATTAATCCGATCAAATTCTTCAAGAACAGCAGATTCTACCAAATCCGTAAGTTCTTCAATAATAAAAGAACCTTGAATAGGATTTTCATTTTTTGCCAAGCCCAATTCTCTGTTGATAATTAATTGTATTGCCATGGCACGTCTTACAGAATCTTCTGTAGGTGTTGTAATGGCTTCATCATAAGCATTGGTATGAAGAGAATTACAATTATCATATATGGCGTATAAAGCTTGTAAAGTGGTTCTAATGTCATTAAAATCAATTTCTTGAGCGTGTAAAGAACGACCAGAAGTTTGTATATGGTATTTTAATTTTTGAGCGCGTTCCCCTGCACCGTATTTATTTTTCATGGATTTGGCCCATATTTTTCTGGCTACCCTTCCAATTACAGAATATTCAGGGTCAATACCATTGGAAAAGAAAAAAGATAAATTAGGGCCGAAATCATTTATATCCATTCCTCGACTCAAATAGTATTCTACATAAGTAAAACCATTACTTAAAGTAAATGCAAGTTGTGTGATTGGATTTGCACCAGCTTCAGCAATATGGTAACCTGAAATAGAAACAGAATAAAAATTTCTAACGGTATTGTCAATAAAATATGATTGCACATCACCCATTAAACGCAAGGCAAATTCAGTGGAAAAAATACAAGTGTTTTGTGCCTGATCTTCTTTTAATATATCAGCTTGAACTGTTCCTCTCACCTGCGATAGAGTTCGCTTTTTAATGTCATTGTACACATCAATAGGAAGAACTAAATCTCCTGTAAGACCTAATAGCATAAGCCCTAAGCCATCATTACCTTCAGGTAAATCGCCTTGGTATTGAGGTCTTTCAACACCTCTTTCTTTAAAGATGGATTTTATCTTAGCTTCTACTTTACTTTCTAAACCTTTTTCTTTAATGTATACTTCACATTGCTGATCGATAGCAGCATTCATAAAGAATGCCAACAACATAGGCGCAGGTCCGTTTATGGTCATAGAAACTGAAGTACTAGGGGCACACAAATCGAAGCCTGAATAAAGCTTCTTAGCATCATCCAAGCAACATATGGAAACACCAGCATTACCGATCTTACCATAAATATCAGGCCGATATTCAGGATCATTACCATATAGCGTAACCGAATCAAAAGCAGTTGAAAGTCGTTTTGCAGGAAGACCTAAACTCACATAGTGAAAACGTCGATTCGTTCTTTCAGGACCTCCCTCACCAGCAAACATTCGTGTTGGATCCTCTCCTTCTCTTTTGAAGGGAAATAAGCCTGAGGCAAAAGGAAATTCACCAGGAACATTTTCCTGTAGGGTCCATCTCAATATATCTCCCCAGCCTTTGTACTTGGGAAGGCAAACTTTTGGAATTTGAAGGTGTGATAATGATTCAGAATGTGTTTTAATTTTTAATTCCTTTGATCTAACTTTAAACTTGTAAAATGGCGCTTTATATAATTCAACTTTTTTGGTCCATTCTTCAATAATACGCATGTTCTTAGGAGACAAATCAAGCGCCACTTTATCATATGATGTCCTAAGACCTTTCAATACAGCATCTTTTGATTCAAGTTCAGAATCTTTAAGAGTTAATATGGTTTCATTTAAAGCATATAGTTTGGTTGCTGTCTCAACCTGCTGATCCACCCAGGCATCATATGATCTGATACTTTCAGCAATTTCAGAGAGATATCGAACGCGTTTTGGTGGAATAATATATATTTTCTCAGATAGTTCTTCTGAAGATGCAAAATTTGAATTTAAATTAGCCCCGGTCTTTTCATCAATTTTATCAATAACTGCACGGTACAATGAATTCATTCCAGGATCATTAAATTGGGAAGCAATGGTTCCAAATACAGGAAGATCTTCATCTTTTGCTTCCCACAAATTGTGGTTGCGTTTGTATTGTTTCTTCACATCACGAATAGCATCCAGAGCACCACGTTTGTCAAATTTATTTAACGCAATTAAATCTGCGAAATCCAACATGTCAATTTTTTCCAACTGAGTAGCTGCACCATATTCAGGTGTCATCACATATAAGCTAGCATCCGAAAACTCTTCTATTTCAGTGTCAGACTGACCAATACCCGAAGTCTCTAGAATAATAAGATCAAAATTTGCTGCTTTTAATATCTCTAAGGCTTCCGAAACATGTTTAGATAAGGCCAAATTAGATTGACGTGTTGCCAATGAGCGCATGTAAACACGTTCATTATTAATGGCATTCATACGTATACGATCGCCTAATAGCGCTCCACCTGTTTTTCTTTTAGATGGATCGACAGACACAATAGCAATTTGCTTGTCATCAAAATCGATCAAAAACCGCCTAACCAATTCATCAACTAAAGAAGACTTACCCGCACCACCAGTTCCTGTAATTCCCAATACTGGAACATTATTTTCAGCAGAAATCTTACGTAATTCGGCTAAAATATGAGCATGTTTATCAGGAAAATTCTCTGCTGCAGAAATGGCTTGAGCTATTGTTTTTTTATCTTTTGATTTTATTTTCTCTAAAACATGATCGGGAAGATCAGCACCTGTAGCATAGTCACTACCCGCAACTAAATCATTAATCATCCCTTGTAAGCCCATCTCACGTCCATCATCCGGAGAATAAATTCTTTTGATGCCATAACGCATTAAGTCATCAATCTCATCGGGTAAAATAACACCACCTCCACCTCCAAAAATACGAATGTGCCCTGCACCCTTTTCTTGGAGCAAGTCATACATGTATTTGAAATACTCATTATGCCCACCCTGATATGAGGTCATTGCAATAGAATTAACGTCCTCTTGAATAGCAGTATTTATGACTTCTTCAACCGAACGATCATGTCCTAAATGGATCACCTCTACGCCAGTAGCTTGAATAATTCGACGCATGATGTTAATTG
>NTKG01000013.1 GCA_002457305.1 Bacteroidetes bacterium MED-G21
CTTCTGTGTCTAAAAGCTGCTCAATCATTCGGTTGGCACGATAGGTAAATAAAACAACATCTGTTCCTCTAATCCCTACTTCCGAAAGGAAATTGGCACCTTTTTCTGTGGCATCCGATGCCGCATAAGCTTGTTCAATTAAGCTCAGTGCCTCGCCGTATTTTGCTTTATTCGCTTCAGAAGAATTCGCAAATGCAGTAAAGTCAGCTTCAATGGCTTGTTTCTTTTCATAAACACCTAAGCGCTTCAATCCTTTCGATTGGCCTATAAAGTATTTCCAGTAGTTAGCTGTTTGAGCATATTTTGAAGCATATTGGATTCTAACAGCAGGGTCGGCATCCATATGCTTTTTCATAATATTTAATTTTAAATCGCGAATGTCAACAATGGTAGGCGCTTTAATATCGAGCATTTGCTCTACACCCCATGAAGTTAAAAAACGATCTGTAGAACCTGGGTAACCCCAAACCATTGTAAAATCATCATTCTCCACACCCTCTAAAGAAACAGGAAGGTGGTGGTAAAAAGCATTGTTTTTCTCTCTTAGTTCTTTTGTTAAAGGCACATTCTCTTCTGCATAAGCTGCAGGGGTACCATCTGGCGCAGCGTAGATTCGGAACATAGAAAAGTCGCCAGTATGACGTGGCCACATCCAGTTGTCGGTGTCACCACCGTACTTTCCTACTGAAGATGGAGGGGCCCCCACCAAACGAATATCGCTAAAACGCTCATACATGAACATGTAGAATTCATTGCCCTCATAAAAAGACTTTACCTTACAAATGTAACTGTTGCCTTCTGTTGCTTCTGTCTTAATGGCTTTCATTTCTGCATCTATAGCCTGAGTGCGTTCGGTCTCGGTCATCTGGTCATTTACAACAGCCAATATACGCTCAGTAACATCTTCCATTCGGATTAAAAAATCAACAAATAAATCTGGGTTTTCAAGCTCTTTAGATCGGTCCATGGCCCAAAAGCCATCTGTTAAATAATCATTCTCTACAGTAGAGTGGTCTTGAATGGCGCCATATCCACAATGGTGATTGGTTAAAAGCAAGCCTTCTGCAGAAATAACTTCTCCTGTACAAAAGCCACTAAAACTAACAATGGCATCTTTCAAGCTAGAATTGTTAATGCTATATAACTCTTCTGCTGTGAGTTGCAAACCTGCAGCTTGCATGTCTACCTCATTTAAACGCTTAACAAACATGGGTAGCCACATTCCTTCGTCTGCTTTTAACGAAATAGGCGCAGCAAAAAGAACGGCTAAAATGAAACCTAAAATTTTCTTACTCATCTGAATTTTTTTTCGATTAATAATTATGGTGTCACAAAGAAAAGAAATATTCGCAAATAATAGGATTACTTTATGGGCAGACGTTTTAAATCATTACGCTTAAAAATGCAATCCATGTGTTTGCAGTAAAAAATAAAGTTCGAACTTGTTCGT
The DNA here is from genome assembly GCA_002457305.1 of Bacteroidetes bacterium MED-G21. Classification (GTDB taxonomy): domain Bacteria; phylum Bacteroidota; class Bacteroidia; order Flavobacteriales; family UBA7430; genus MED-G21. Next base: position 1,451 of record NTKG01000013.1, read on the forward strand.
GTTTTTCTTTTAATCGATTTTTATATTATTGGTTAGAGGTCTTTAAATAACCGAAATCAGTAAATTGCGACTAAATACAAATATTTTCTTTTAAAGAATTGAACAAGGATAAATGAAGTTGCTTTTAAATAAATGCAAGCTCTTTTTTATAATACCAGATTTTTGGTTTTTTCTGCTCATTCTCGGAATGTCTATCCTTTATGGATACACAAAAATCGTAACATTAGAGCCTCAATCTACTCATGTCTGGCGTCAAACTGATTGTGCTTCGATAGCAAAAAATTATTACCAATATGGAATGGATTTTAAAAATCCTGAAATACATTTTTTAGGCTCAGACGAAAAAACTTCAGGATATTGCGTAGGAGAATTTCCAATTATATATTATGCTGTTGCGGGTTTGTACCATGTTTTTGGACCCTATGATTTTATTTTTAGGTTATTTAACCTCCTCATCTTCTTTTTAGGTTTATTTGCTTTGTTCAAAGTCATATCAGAGGTGTTGGGAGATTCTTTTTGGGCCACAGGAATTAGTGCTTTATTCTTTTGCTCTCCCGTTATTGTATTTTATGCAAACAATTTCCTTCCTAACGTGGCTGCAATTTCTTTGGTGTTTATAGCTTGGTATTTCTTTATCCGCTACAATCGATCTCGAAGTCTATTAAACTTAACTTTAAGTATCGCATTCTTTACTGGAGCGGGCTTGCTAAAAATTACATCTTTGCTTAGTGCAATTCCTTTATTTGGACTTTTATTATTAGAGGCTTCAAGTGTAATAAAATATTTGGGCTATAAGCGTGCCGTTTTTAGTTATACAAAAATTACTTTAGGATTATTTTTTTCAAGTGCCTTAATCATATATTTATGGTACCAGCATGCCATCTTCTATAATACCAGCCACAATTCGGTATATTTTTCCACACATACATGGCCTTTATGGAGCCTCACGGATATTGAAATAAATGCCATTATCAATAAGGTAAATATTATATGGATGCAAGAATATTGGCACACTTCAGTCCTTTTTCTTTTGTCTATATTACTAATCACTGCGGTTTGGAAATGGGCACACTTTAATCTGTTTTTTCGCTACATGATTTTTACGATGATGCTTGGAGTCATCGCCTATATCTTGCTTTGGTTTATGGCTTTTGGCAATCACGATTATTACGTAATCGACATTTTGGTTTGGGGGCTTTTTATTCTAGTTGCTTTTATGGATTATTTGAAACAAAAACACCCTAAATGGTTCAAGCATAAAGGCCTAAAAATATTGTCTACGTTATTTTTGGTTCTAAACATAGCTTACGCAAAAAATAAAATTGAATTACGATATGGTGGTTGGATGAATGATCTTGGAAACATTTCTGTTTTGAATCAAATGGGGGGGTATATAGAGTCTCTTGGTGTGCGCAAAAATGATAAAGTGATTAGCATCCCAGACCCTTCTCCAAATCACAGCCTTTATCTTATAAATAGAAAGGGTTGGACTGATCTTTACGGCTGGACGGATTCAAAAGAAAAAATTGAAAAATTAATTCATTTAGGTGCCACGCATCTTATTATAAATGATGAAAATGTTCTAAAGGAGCGCCCATATCTGAAAGAATTTACACAACAAGAACTTGGAAATAAGAGCGGGGTTTTTGTGTATAAATTAAACCTATAGTCTTATTATTTAATTTTCATTAAGCGAAAAAAATTAAGAGCCTCTTTTATTAAAATCGACGCCTTCATACGAGTAAAAACAATACCCTCTTTAAGAAAGACATGAACAGCTGAAATTTTCAATTTGTTTTTCCGACTCAACAAAACAAGCTCTAAATCAAAAAGGTATGTGTTAATTTTTGTTTCAAGTAGTAATTGTTTACCCAATTGATTAAAGCCTTTAAGCCCGCACTGAGTATCTGAAACAGGTAATCGAATTAGGTGTTTTAAAATAAACCGCAATGTTTTAGAAATTATTTTTCTTGTAATTGGGGTTTTATTATAGTAGGATTCGTTTCTGTATCCAAGAACTAAATCTGATTTTTCTTCTACTAAAGAATCGTACACTTTTAATATACTTTCGTTTTTGTATGGAAAATCTACATCTATAAGGATTTGTAGGTCACTATTAGCTTTTTCAGCAGCCAGCCTTAAAGCGTGGCCTTTTCCGTTATTTTCAGGGGTCTCAACAAATTGAAAAGTAGCAATGTTTTTTTTTAAATAAGATAAAGCATTAGGGCTTACCCCTTTAGAAGACCCATCATTTACAAGCACTACCGATATTTTTGTTTCTGGAAGAGAAGTCTTTAAAGTGGCTAAGCATTTACAAATATTTAATTCCCAATTTTCATTAGGATTATAACAAGGAATCAATAAGTCTAAACTTGGGTTCTTCACTTAATAATTGATTTGTACGAATATATCTATTTTTACTTATTCCTCATCACCAAAATCATAGGAGATATCTTCATCCAGCCAGGCGTCAATTTCTTTAAAGTTCTCTATGGCCCTGCGGTCGCGTTTTGTGGGTCTTCCGAGGCCTCGGTCGCGGTCTTCACCAGCACGACGGCGGTGGTAAAAAGCTCTGAATTTCTCTCTTTCTTCTGCTGGGGTTAAATCTTCGTAGCAGTCTTTGGCAATGGCATAGGCCACCCGGCTTTTTAAAATTTCCACTATTTTAAACTGCAGTTTAAGTCCGTTTTTGTCTACCGAGATGTGCTCGCCCCCTGCAATAGAACGTGCCGGCTTGCACTTGGCATTGTTCACCTTTACTTTTCCAGATTTACAGGCCTGTGTGGCCATGCTTCTCGATTTAAAGATGCGCACCGTCCAGAGCCATTTGTCAATTCGCGTTTTCTCCATCTTTAAAATATGTGTTCAGTTTTTGAGCTTTGCTCTTGCCCAAAAGTTCTGTTAATTCTTTAATTGAGGCTGCTTTAATGCGCTTAATAGATTTGAATTTCTTTAATAAGTCGGCTTTCGATTTTGGGCCAATTCCGGGCGCATCGTCTAAGGTCGAATGCAAACTTGATTTGCTTCTTTTGTTGCGGTGGTGCGCCAAGCTAAAACGGTGTGCTTCATTACGAAGATGCTGAATGAGCTTTAGAGATTCCGAGCGCTTATCGATATAAAGTGGCACAGAATCGCCAGGGAAATAGATCTCTTCCAGTCGTTTTGCAATACCCACAATGGCAATTTTTCCTCTGAGCTCAAGTTTTTCTAAAGCTTTTAAAGAAGAACTCAGCTGTCCTTTACCCCCATCTATAATAATGAGCTGAGGGAAGGGTTCGTTCTGCTCTTTGAGTCTTTTGTATCGGCGGTACACCACCTCTTCCATAGAGGCAAAATCGTCGGGGCCATCTACCGTTTTGATGTTAAAATGGCGGTAGTCTTTTTTACTTGGTTTGGCATTTTTAAACACCACACAGGCCGATGCAGGGTTGGTTCCTTGTATGTTGGAATTGTCGAAACATTCTATTTGTACGGGCAGCTCCGACAGGCGCAAGTCTTTTTGCAGCTGCTCCAAAATGCGTTTGCTGTGGCGCTCGGGATCAATAATATTTAGGGTTTTTAGCTTTTCTTGGCGCATGTATTTTGAATTGCGAAGCGAAAGGTCAATTAATGCTTTTTTATCGCCTCTTTGCGGCACCAATACTTTAAACTCTTCCCAAGGACTAACAATGGCTTTGTTGAGTAATATTTCTTTTGCGGTAGAATGAAACTTTGCACGAATGTTGATGAGCGACAAGCTCAATAAATCTTCATCCAACTCGTCGAGCTTTTTCTTTATCTCCAAGTTGTACGACTGTATGATGGCGCCTTTAACCACCTTAAAATAATTGATGTATGCAGAATCGGTATCTGAAAATATAGACATCACGTCTACATGATCGATGGTGGGGCTTACCACTGTAGATTTAGATTGGTATTGCTCTAAGGCGTCTAATTTCTCTTTAATTTCTTGTGCTTTTTCATACTCAAGCCTATTGGCATATTCCTGCATCTGTGCTTTTAAGGGCTTTATTAAGCTTCGTGTGTTTCCTTTTAAAATGCTCCGGATCTCAGAAATCGTTTGGCTGTAAGATGCCTCATCTTGATGCCCTTCGCAAGGGCCCAAACATTTTTTTATGTGGTAATCTAGGCAGACCTTAAACTTGCCTTTTTCGATGTTCTCATCACTTAAGTTAAATGTACAGCTGCGCAGCTGATAAAGCTGGTTGATAAGTTCTAAAAGTACTTTTATTGACTTTGTTGAAACATAAGGACCAAAATATTCCGAGCCATCTTTTACAACCTTACGTGTGGAAAATATGCGAGGAAAGCGTTCTTTTTTAATGCAAATCCAGGGATATGTTTTGTCGTCTTTTAGCAAAACGTTGTAGCGTGGCTGGAGTTTTTTAATCAGGTTGTTTTCAAGCAATAAAGCATCTATCTCGCTCTCAACCAAAATGTATTCTATCCTTTCAATCTTTTTAACCAATACTCTGGTTTTGGCATAATCTGAGTGCTCTTTATGGAAATATGAAGAAACGCGCTTTTTTAACTTTTTGGCTTTCCCGACATAAAGAATCGCATCTTGTTTGTCAAAAAATTGATACACCCCCGGAGCCAAAGGCAGGGTTTTTAAACATTGAGCGATATGTTCTTTAATTTCGGGCACAACTCAAATGTAAGAAAAGTAAGGCGGGTTCGAAATCGGCTAAAGCTTTTTAGGATTAAAAATATAATCCTGTTAATTCCAGAATTCTCTCTTTTTATTCCGCGCGCGCTTCAATTGTAAATATTCCTCGGTAGGAACTTTAATAAAAGACGGGTGCTGCTCGATGGCAAATTCCAAGAGCTCTACAATTTTATCTGCCGAATAGTTTTCGTAATCAATTTCCAATGGTTTTTTAATAACCATAGATTGTAAGATGCCTTTTTTCTTAATGTACAAACCTTTTTTATCGAAGGAGCGTCTAAAGCCATCTATAACAATAGGAACAACAATGGGCTTGTATTTCTTTATAATATGAGCTGTTCCTTTTCGTATGGGATTAAAGGCTTTTGTTGTGCCTTGTGGAAAGGTGATGACCCAGCCATCGTCCAGAGCTGTTCCAATATTGCTGATGTCTTTGAAATCTACTTTTCTGTTAATGTTTTCGCCCGATTCGCGCCATGTGCGCTTAATTGATACTGCGCCAATGTAGGCCATAATTTTAGGTAAGAATCCGGATTTCATGGTCTCGGTGGCAGCCACATAATATAAGTTGGTTTTGGGTCTCCACAAATAGCCAACATTTTTAATGCTGTCTATGCGTCCTTTTAAAGAGGCATTAAAAACATGGTGCATGGCAGTAACATCTGCAAAGTAGGTTTGATGATTGGAAACAAAAAGAATGTTTTTTTCTGGCAGATCCCTTATAATTTCAGAGCCTTCTATTTTTAAACTATTAAAGCCTTGGTATCTTCTGTGAGATAAGGTTCCTAATATTTGAATTAGCCAACGTTTTAAAAATATGTAATGCCCAAAAGGGTCTTTTTTCATTATTCGCATACTGAATTCCTCCTTCTACAAAAGTTCTTTTTCTATTAATTTCTCTGCAATTTGTATCGCATTGGTTGCTGCACCCTTGCGCAAATTATCGGAAACCACCCACATGTTTAAGCTGTTCTTATACGACTCGTCTCTGCGCAGTCTCCCAACAAATACATCATTCTTTCCTTGGGCATATTTTGGCATCGGATAGGTGTTAGTGTCCGTGTTGTCTTGTAAAGTTAAGCCTTCGGTATCCGAAATGGTTTTACGTACTGTTGAAAGATCGAACTCTTTTTTAAACGTAACATTAATGCTTTCGGAATGTCCTCCCATAACTGGAACACGCACCGCGGTGGCTGTTATGCCTATGGACTCGTCTGCTAAAATTTTTCGTGTTTCATGTACCAGTTTCATCTCTTCTCTGGTATAGCCAGTAAACAGAAAATCGTCGCAGTGTGGCAAACAGTTTTGGTAAATTGGATAAGGGTAAGCCATCTCCGATTGGGTTCCTTCTGCCTCGTTTTCCAGTTGTTTCTTTGCCATAACTCCTGTACCTGTAACAGATTGGTAGGTTGAAATAACAAGCCTTTCTAAACCATATAATTTATGTAAAGGTGCCAATGCCATTACCATTTGTATAGTTGAGCAGTTGGGGTTGGCAATAATTTTATCGTCGGCATTTAATTCTGAAGCGTTAATTTCGGGTACAATTAATTTGTGGCCTGGCTTCATTCTCCAAGCAGAAGAATTGTCAATTACTGTGGTGCCAACAGCAGCAAATTTTGGTGCCCAATCCAAAGAGCATGCACCACCTGCCGAAAATAAAGCAATATCGGGCTTTAATGCTATCGCTTGATCAAGAGACTGCACAACATATTCTTTTCCTTGCCAAGAAATGCTTTTACCAACCGACTTGTGAGAGGCCACCAAGATTAAGTCTGTAAGCGGGAACTTGCGTTCTGCCATAACCTTTAGCATCACACCCCCCACCATTCCTGTTGCACCTACTAACGCAATTTTCATTATCTAAAATTTACACAAAGATAATACCTAATAAGCAAACGACTTTTTTTTAAATAAATTATCTTTAACAAATGTAATTAAACATCTATATTGCTATGAAGCTTCTTTGTGTTGCTTTAATTCTCCCGTATTTTATATTAGGACAAGTTTACGACAATTTTTCAGATGGTGATTTTACAAATAACCCTACTTGGATCGGTTTTCAAAATCATTTTGAAATAGATTCTGAATACAGCCTTCACTTAAATGCACCCAGTGAAAATGCTTCTTCTCATTTATGCCTTTCATCTGATGTTATAGAAAATGCGACCTGGGAAATAAATGTAAAATTAACATTTAACCCCTCGGGTTCAAACTATTTAGATTGGTATTTAGCAGCTAATGATTCGCATCTTGAAATGAGTTCTGAGGCTTATTTTATTCGGGTAGGTGATTCGGAAGATGAGCTGGCTTTATACCGAAAGCAAGACGGTGAAATGACTAAAATTATTGACGGCCTAGATGACAGGATTAATGTTAACCCCGTTGATATTAGGGTTAAGGTTGAGCGCTTGATTGGAGGGGATTGGTCCTTGTGGGTCGATTTGTTAGACGGAAATGGCTGGGTTTTAGAGGGAAGTGTTCAAGATTCTGAAATCAATGCTTCAACTTACTCTGGTATAAATTGCATCTACACGTCTTCGCGATCTGATCGGTTTTATTTTGATGAAATTTCTATAAATGGGATGGCCTATATAGACAGTATTGCTCCAAATATCATAAACACAGAGGTTCTAAATATAAATCAGGTTTTAATTGAATTTGATGCAGCAGATTTGTCAGAGATTCTGCCTTCTCAACTGCTTCTTGTAAACTCAGAAACATCGCCTAATACCCTTCTAAAAAATGGCAATGCACTTACGCTTATATTTTATGAGGCGCTGCCTGTAAACGAAACTTTCCGGCTCAAGCTCTTTAATATTTCTGACACCATAGGGAACCAAATGAATGATACCATCATCGATCTTTATATTCAGCAACACCAAATATTCGATATTGTCATCAACGAAATTATGATAGACCCATCACCAACCGTTCAATTGCCAAATGTGACGTATATAGAACTTTATAATCGGGCAGATTACGCCATAAAATTATCAAATTGGATGCTTAAAATTAATGATAACGAAATCGATCTGGATTCAATTGAATGTGGCCCTAGCGAATACCTCGTGCTGATTGATGAAGCGGATTCACTTGAGTTTGACGGGCATAGCTTTAAGCTCGTTTCGCTTCCCAACATAAATAAAACAGAGGGCTATATCGGCTTGTTTGATAACAAGAATGAACAGGTTCATGAAATTCAGTACCATAAAAATTGGTATAAAAATGAGAATAAAAAAACAGGTGGCTGGTCGCTTGAAATGATAGATCCTGAGAATTATTGTGCTGGAAAAAGCAACTGGAAGGCTTGTGAAAACACGTTGGGTGGGAGCCCCGGGATGCTTAACAGTGTGCATGCAGAAAACCCAGATGAAACACCGCCTGATGTAAACGAAATTATTGTGGTAGAAGATGACGAAATACAGGTTCATTGGTCAGAAAACATCTACGATGCTGCGCTCAATGATGTCAACTCATATTTGTTTTCACACGAAATAAATGCAATATCGACCAGCCACTTTATGGATTTCACAATCATTCAGTTTTCGGAGCCCTTAGAATCAGATCTACGCTATAAAATGAGCCTTCATAATATTACCGACTGCCAAGGAAATTATATGGAACAAATCGACTCAGAATTTGTTAAAGGTATTTGGCCAGAAGAGGGTTCAATATTCATCAACGAAATATTATTTAATCCACAAACCGGTGGACAAGATTACGTAGAGCTTTATAATACGTCAAACAATTTCATAGACCTCTCAAAGCTAATTATTGGTAATTATGATTCCCTATTAAACGACATCGTTAATACAAAACCCATTTGTGAAACGAATGAAATATTTTATCCGCATTCATATATCGCCTTATGTGAAGACAGCGCTTGGATAAAATCAAATTATGCGTCTCACGATAGTATGTTTTTCATCGAAATAAATCAATTGCCAAGCCTTCCCAACGAAAAAGGAACAGTTGCAATAAGCAGTTTGGCTTACGAAATAATTGATGCCATTTCTTATAGCGAAAGCATGCATTTCCCTCTTTTAGAAGAGGTGAAAGGTGTGGCATTAGAACGGCTAAGCACAAACAGTAATGCTTTGTTTTCGGCCTCTTCTACAGAAAATTATGGCACGCCTGCGAGAAAAAATTCGCAACTTGTATACACCCAAAAATCGATGAGCCAATTAGAGGTCAGTCCAGAAATTTTTAGCCCTAATCAGGATGGAAATGATGATTTTGTAAATATTACAATTGAAGTTGAAAAGACCGTAAAAGCAAGTATTAGAATATACGATAAAAAGGGTTTTGTGATTCGTGAAATATGCAGTTCCGAATTAATCACCCATAAAGCAAATTGGGTTTGGGAGGGCTTACATGAAAGCAATTACGAGCTCCCTATGGGTATTTATATGGTGGTGGCAGAATTGGTTGATGCAGAGGGAAATCAAAATATAGTAAAACACCCCGCTGTGCTTTCAAAACAATAATTTAAACCCCCAGCTTGTTTATCAAACCAGGGGTTTTATTTTTATTTGATGACTTCTAAACGCTTTGTAATCTGGGCATCGTCAGCCTGTAGCTGATAAAAATACGAGCCCGGAGCCAATTGGTTTACATCTACCTGAGCTGTATGGTATCCAGCCGACTTAGTCCCAGAAGTGATAAGCTTAATTTCTTCTCCAATAACATTAAATAGACGTAAAGTAAGGTCCATTTCTTTGTTTAAATAGAATGAAATTTCTGTAAAATTACTTGCAGGGTTTGGCACAGAATTATAAAGTGCTAAGCCTTTTTCATGGTCACTTTCTGAAATATGAGAAGCAATAACAAGTGCATCTTTTTCGAAACCTGGTGCGCCTGTTTTAAGATCTAAAGAAACTGGCTGCAACTTATTACTTTTTTCAGAATATAAAACAACACTCCATTCTTCAGCATTGTATAAACCATCCTTTTCCTCTGTAAGTAAATCATTACCCCAAAGTGTAATAAGGGTGGTTGGGAAAGTAATTTTTGCAGCCCCTACCATATCACCTTTTGCATCGTAAACATAAAGCTCATCTTTTGAGCTAACTGAAATATTCCATGCACTCTCTGGAACAAGAAGATGCATGTTGCTTCCCGTATTCTTGTCAAATTCAACAAATGTTGACTTGTTATCAACAGGAGGAATCAAGGTTGTTCTATATGTATCATCATTCGCTATATAAGTCAATTCGTGAGAAGCAAAAAGTTTGATTTGATAACCTTGACCCGCATTCATATTGCCAATACCATTAAAGCCCCATTCAGGTAAGTAAGCTATTCCCAAAACATCTTTAACAATGATAATGTCTGAGGTGAAAGCATCTAAAACAATATCTACTGGTGCAGGTTCTAAACGTAAATAAGCAATGGTATTCCAACCTGCAACCAGACTTATAGGGGTTTGTTCTGGTTCTATAATAACGCCTGTCATGTCAATAACTGCAGCATTATTAAGCTTTGTTTGGTAGCCTTGAGTGTTGTCCCAAGAACCGATTCCATTGAATCCAAATTCAGGCAGATAAGCTATTCCTAAATTGTTTTTCACAATTATAACATCATCTATTATTGACGCCATTATAGCTTCCATAGACATGTTTTCTGTTTGTATGTAAGAAGAAACCAGATTCCATCCTGCAACAAGTGATAAGAGCTGCGAACCTCCATTAGGATAATTACATGATTCGTCACTCACGTTTGCTAATGGGTTAAAATTAAGGGCATTAGGATCAGTACAGCCCATAACTAATTCGCATTTTTGATTAACACCAAAGTTTGCTTTTATGCCTGAGGATCCTGATATCTGCTTTTTACCTTCAATAAGGATTGACCAATTAAGCGATTCAGAGCCACCGTATTCAGGAACAGTAAATAGGTAACAATCACTTGATAAACAGTAGTAGTTTACACCATTAAAACCGGTCTCTAATGTGCCTGACTCTTGCATAGAACCATCAAAAGAAGAAAGCTCATACGTTAAAGACTCCCATCCATTTCCATTTATACTCGAGAGCTGAACCTCTACAAGCACTTCATAAAATTCACATGTAATATAGGCACACGAACCGTCATCATCGGTTGCTGCTTCATTGTAATTAACAGCTCCCAAGTCTGTACAACCTAAAACCACCTCATATTCACATGAGCCATCGTCGGTATTGGCATCTGGGCTGTAATTAATTGCAGTTTCATCCATACATCCAAAAACAATAATTTGAGCACCATCGCAGCCCGAAAAAGTCCCACTAAGTAAGTACTCAAATGAAGAGCCTGAAAAAACTTGAGCACCACACACATACAAATTAAATTGTCCATTACCTGCACCGCTTGTTAATCCATCCCCATAAGTGTCGTATATGTTAAATGTAATGTCTATGTCATCAGGAACACAAACTGAATCCGAATATAATGTGTTGCCCTCCTCGAATCCATCAAAAACAGCAAGTGTATCCCCCTCAACAGTAATTAAATTCCAAGAAGTCTCCTCTGGGTAAGGGTCTGTTTGAAGCTCCATTAAAACCATGTTGGTTCCTTCAGCACACTCTAGTGGGTAATCACATGAGCCGTCATCAATATCGGCAGTATCATCATAATTTAATGCAAGCGAATCTGTACATCCGGTCAATGGGTACTCACATGAGCCATCGTCAATGGTTGCGTTTAAATCATAATTTTCAGCGATTGTATCAGTACATCCACAGATCATACTTGGTAAATTAAAATTGAAAGAAGAATTAGATGAATTTGATATTGTTTCAAACTCATTTTCAAATTCATTATTTATTACCTCAGTAAAATAAAATGTTGCATTATGATTTGAATTACCATTAGAACTAAATGAATATGTGTCACATGAATATGGAAAACACATAAAATATTCAAATTCTGTATTTTGCATGTTCGAATATTCATTGGGAGCAATACTTAATACTATATCATCTTGATTGTCTAATATCTCCCAAGAGACTTGACTTGCCCAGAATGGAGGGGTTAATACCGATAATCTTAGAATACTACCATTATCACAACTACAATCATTTTCTGAATTACATATAACTACATCATATGTACATGAACTATCATCTTCTGTTGCATTCGGATTATAATTGTTTGCCAATTCATCCGTACAGCCTAAGTCAGTATTACAATCTTCTCCAAGCAAACCAGAATAAGGTGCTCCACCAGACAGCATCTCATTACCATCTTGGTCAGATATCGTCCACGAAACCTCCTCTTGCCATGAACCCCCGCCACAAGACACATCAACACATCCAAGGTCAGGGTCATAACAAGCAGACTCAAACCCTCCTGAACCGGCTTGTAGAGTAAACTCTTCGCCGTTAATAATTAAATAATTCCCGTTCCATCCGTCTCCATAAGAATCAAACATGTCAATGGTTATAGAAATCAGTCCAGAGCAATCTAATGGATATTCACAAGAACCATCATTTTGCTGTGAATCCTCGTCATAATTAAGCGCTAAGGTGTCTGTACAACCCATAACCGGATATATACATGAGCCATTGTCAAAATTAGCTTCTTCGTCGTAATTAAGCGCTAAGGAATCTATACATCCAGGTGCTGGTATACATTCGGTGCTTAAAAAATTAAGCGGTTGTATATCAGGACAGCCTCCTGAAACGAAAACGTCAGTATAACCCGGTGCTGTAATTTCCCATGAAATTTCTTCGGGCCACCCTCCAGTTGCAGGAACATTTACCATATAACAACCCGGAGACAGACAAAATAAGTCGGAGCCCTGCGAACCATTTGCAAGTGTTCCCTCTGCAGAAACATCACCCTGTTCATTTGTTATAACATAATTGTTATCATTCCATCCGTCACCATAAGAATCAAATAAATCTATTCTAACAACCCATTCGATTCCCTCAGCGCAATACTCACATGAACCGTCTTCGAAATTTGCATCAGGATCAAAGTTTAAAGATAAAATATCAGTACATCCTAAATTTGGTAACTCACAAGAACCATCATCAAAAGTGGCTGTAGGAGAAAAATTATATGCCAAAGTATCCATGCAACCATAAATCGGTATTTCAACGTTTATATATATTGATGGAGAAAAATGACCAAACACCGAATTATCTCCGCCTGTTAAGCTGTCAAGCCAAGCATTCCCGCCATTGTATGGAAGCGTTACTTCGTGGTTCGTTCCATCTGAATCAGTAAAATATATGGTAGACGAAATACTAGCATCAAATGAGCCAGAGACTGAAGGAATTCCACTTAGACCAATACAAGAATTCCCAACTGGGAAAGAGCATGATTGAGGTTCGCAAGCCCAGTTTACCCCTAAAGGAAGTCCAGAAATGTCATTTATAGCTAGAGAGTCTACATCTACTACAAGGCCATTTAGATTGTATGTTTCTGTTAATAAAAACTGCATAGACTCTACAAAGTACTCATTTAAAAAAGCCGTAGGCATTAGTGCTTCATTTTCAACAAAATCAACCTCCTCAGAAAAATTAAAACCTAGATTCGTCGCTTCAGCACTTGGCGAACAAATATCGCTTATAGCAGAGCCGTCAAACTCTGAGGCATAAACAACATTGGTTTGATTATCGATTGTTTCAAGCTCAAATAAAACATATACAATATTATTTTCAAAGTTAATTTCATACTGAGGCACATAGTTTTCTGTTTCCATGTTGGTAGAAACAGCTAAAACATATTCTCCGTCCTCTAAATCTGTAATGTCTACCCACTGGCAAGAAATCCCAGAACCATAAGTGTCTGAACAACCTTTACTAATACCCATCGTAGAACAACCATATGTAAAACTACAAGGAGAGGGGTTAGTAATATAATCAGGCGTCTCGCTAGATACGGCAGCTCCCAAATCCATTACACACCAGCCATTTTTGTGTCCAATTGTTTCACTTGGCTCTAAACTTGGATAGTTATAAAGTCTATAGTTCGCATAACCCTCATAGTGAGCATGACCATGACAGTCATCCCAATAAAAATTAGGATTCAGGTTTCCAGCACCACCCGATTGACCAATGTAAAAATCTTCATTCCCATAGTTGGAAATAGTAGTGGTAAACCGAAGTGTTTTTCTTTCTCCTGTTCCTGTTATACAGCCTTCAGCTACAAGACACTCATCTGAGCTGGTAAATGAATTGATTTGTAAAGAATTTAAAATCGTATTCACAGAAACCTGTAAGTCAGGTCCGTTAAGACAACTTCCATCTTCTAAAGTCGCTTGCGAATTGTAATTTGAGGCATCTGGGTCTGTACAGCCAGGAACCAATCCCAAACAGGCCGCTTGAGCTTCTGAGTATGAATTACAATTGGTGCTGTTAGAACCAAACGTTATAGAAGAAATTGCTCCTAAATCAAGTGCTGTTTGCCATTCTAGTGAAGCACAACACGCACTTAAATATTCATTATTATAAATACTAATCTCATTTGCATTCATTAATCCTCCTAAAGGGTCAATTGTAGATACAGAAGTTTCATAAACACGTAAATTTCCTTCGATACTTACTAATGAAGAGAGTGCATCAAGATTGGAAATATCAGAACCTGTAATATTTAAGTCGCCTTGAAAAACTTCACAGCCCTCAAGGGAATTAAGTGTTTCTTGAGAAGTAATAAAGTTTGATTCGTCTGGTAATACACATTGGGCATTCACAAACTGGATTGCACTAAATACAAGTGCAAACGCGAGGGGGGTAAGGTTTTGCATAGCTTATTTTATTTATTTACAAATAATTCAAAAACTATTCCAAGAGCAAATACAAATGCATTAAAAAGAGCCTTAGAATGATTTTGTTTTTGAAAAAGGGCAAGCTACTTAAATCACAGTGCTCAACCCCCTACCCTTGCTGCGTTCCCGCCCTGGGGGAATTCAAGGGGAGCTACTTGTTTAAGACTTGCCCTGTGCAAAGATACAATTCTATGTGTTTGCAAATGATGTAATCTTTATTTATTTTGATAAAGCAACCCACAAAAAATCTTGCATCTTAAAATATCTTAAAACTTAAGTAAGTTATAACGCATGCCAACCGATTTATCGATAATGTCTCTAACTGCATCTATAGAAACACGCTCTTGCTGCATACTATCTCTATGGCGAATGGTAACGCAGTTGTCATTTATAGTATCGTTATCTACAGTAATACAAAAAGGTGTTCCATTTGCATCTTGACGACGGTAACGACGGCCAATAGAATCTTTCTCTTCTATCACACAATTAAATTCCAACTTCAAATCATCAAATATTTTGCGAGCCAACTCGGGTAGACCATCCTTTTTAGTTAATGGTAAAATTGCGGCTTTTACTGGGGCTAAAACTGGCGGTAAAGCTAAAACAACTCGCGTGTCATTATCGCCTACTTTTTCTTCTCGGTAAGCATTACACATGGTGAGCAAGAACATGCGATCTACTCCTATAGAGGTTTCAACCACAAAGGGTGTGTAGCTTTCGTTAATTGCAGGGTCAAAGTACTGAACTTTTCTTCCTGAATATTCTTGATGGGCTTTTAAATCAAAGTCCGTTCGAGAATGAATTCCCTCTACTTCTTTAAAACCAAATGGGAATTGGTATTCTATGTCTGCAGCCGCATTTGCATAATGGGCCAACTTCTCATGGTCGTGGAACCTGTATTTTTCTGCATCAACACCTAAAGACAGGTGCCATTTGTGGCGCGCCTCTTTCCAGTGCTCATACCATTTCATTTCTTCTCCAGGCTGAACAAAAAATTGCATTTCCATTTGTTCAAATTCGCGCATTCGAAAAATGAACTGGCGGGCCACAATTTCGTTTCGGAATGCTTTACCAATTTGAGCAATACCAAAAGGAATTTTCATACGACCAGTTTTCTGAACATTTAAAAAGTTCACAAATATTCCCTGTGCTGTTTCTGGGCGTAACCACAAGTCACTTGAACCATCGGCAGTAGCACCCATTTTGGTGCCAAACATAAGGTTAAACTGGCGGACATCTGTCCAATTTGACGTTCCAGAAATTGGACATTTTATTTCAAGTTCTTCAATAAGCGCTTTCACGTCGGCCAAGTCTTCTTTTTCTAAACTTCCATTCAAACGCTTGGAAATGGCGGCCATCTTCTCCTTATAGCCCAACACTCTAGGATTCGTGTCTAAAAACTGTGCTTTATCAAAAGCTTCGCCAAAACGCTTAGCGGCTTTTTTAACTTCTTTGGCAATTTTACCTTCAATCTTGGCTATAAAATCTTCAACCAAAACATCTGCGCGGTAACGCTTTTTAGAGTCTTTGTTATCAATTAAAGGATCATTAAATGCATCTACGTGTCCGGAGGCCTTCCAAATAGTTGGGTGCATGAAAATTGCTGAATCAATTCCAACAATGTTTTCATTCATCTTTACCATGGAGGCCCACCAATAATCTTTAATGTTCTTTTTTAACTCTGAACCATTTGACCCATAGTCATAAACTGCTGCCAAGCCGTCGTATAGCTCGCTAGATTGAAAGACATATCCATACTCTTTAGCATGTGCTATAACTTTCTTAAAAATATCGTCTTGATTTGCCATAGCTGCAAAAATAAGAAATAGAATGATACAACCGAACCTTCGTATTTAAGTTGCTTGGTTTACTCGTAAATTATAGTTGAGATGAGATGAAAACAAGGCCAGCCGCGTGTTTTTATTTCTTACGTTCAATAACGTATTTTACAAGCCGATGTAGTGCTTGTTTTACCTCAGAGTCAGGAACTTCAGAAATGATATCTATCGCTTTTTCTTGATAGGCATGCATTTGTTTCGTGGCATACTCTATGCCCCCACTTTCTCTAACAAAGGCAACAACTTCGTTGACCTTCTTAGGGTTGTTGTGGTGTCTTTTAATCGTATTTATTGTTTTTCTGCGGGTGGCGGTTGAGCAGTTTTGAAGCGCATAAATAAGGGGCAGAGTCATTTTTTGTTCTTTAATATCTATTCCCACGGGCTTTCCAATAAGCCCTTGTTTTTGATAGTCAAAAAGATCGTCCTTAATTTGAAATGCTATTCCAATGGCTTCGCCAAAGTCCCACATCTTTTGAATTTGTTCTTCATCTTTAGATACAGACGCACAACCAACCGCACAACAAGCTGCAATCAGCGAGGCTGTTTTCTTACGAATAATTTCATAATAAACGCCTTCAACAATATCCAGCCGTCTGGCTTTTTCAATCTGTAACAACTCGCCTTCGCTCATTTCTTCTACAGCTCGAGAGGTTAATTTTAAAAGTGCAAAGTCTTCGTTTTTTACAGCCAGCAATAATCCTTTTGAGAGTAAGAAGTCCCCAACGAGAACTGCAATTTTATTTTTCCAGAGCGCATTAATTGAAAAAAAACCACGGCGCATATTTGCATCATCCACTACGTCGTCATGAACCAGCGTTGCCGTGTGTAAAAGCTCTATCATGGAGGCCCCTCGAAAGGTACTTTCATTCATTTGGCCAAACAGCTTAGCTGACAGAAAAACAAACATTGGGCGCATTTGTTTTCCTTTTCGCTTTACAATATAATTTGTGATTTTATCTAAAAGTGGTGCCTTGCTCGCCATCGAAGCTTTGAACTTAGACTCAAAAGAATCCATTTCAGTTTTTATTGGCGCTTTTATTTGATCGATGACCGACATGAAGTGCAAATCTAATAATATTTGAGCTGTTGGCACTCAGTAAAAGCAATTATTGCAAGATTTAAAATCAACATTACTTTCGGTTGGTAAAAGCTACGGCATTCGTCCAATTATTATGAATTAATTACTTTTTATTAGCCAGTTGCCCACAAGCCGCATCAATGTCTTTTCCGCGACTTCTCCGAATATTGACAACAACACCTCTGTCTTCTAAATAATCTTTAAAGGCATCTACTTTATGAATTTTTGCCTGCTTAAAAACACCTCCGTCTATCGGGTTGTACTCAATAATATTAACCTTACAAGGGATGTGTTTGCAGAATTCATATAGCTCATGTGCGTCTTGTATTTCATCGTTAAACTTATCAAAGATGATGTATTCGTATGTGACCCTGGTTTTCGTTTTTTCGTAAAAGTATTTTAGTGCTTTTGACAAAACCTCTAGATTATTGGTTTCATTGATGCCCATAATTTTGTTCCGCTTTTCATCATTTGCAGCATGTAATGAAAGTGCCAAGTTAAATTTTACATCATCATCGGCTAGCCTCTCTATCATTCTAGCAACTCCGGCTGTAGAAACGGTAATTCGTTTTGGCGACATCCCCAAACCCTCTTCAGAAGTTATTTTTTCTATAGATGCCAGCACATTTTTATAATTCAATAGCGGCTCGCCCATACCCATATAAACAATATTAGATAGAGGTTGCCCATTGTGCTCTAGTGCTTGATCACGAATAATGCGTACTTGATCATATATTTCATCCGCATTAATATTTCGCATGCGTTTTAAGCGCCCGGTAGCACAAAATTCGCACGCCAAGCTACAACCTACCTGAGAAGAAATACAAGCCGTCATACGGGTGTCCGCGGGGATTAAAACACCTTCACAAATTTGGTCATCAAACAAACGAAAGGCGTTTTTTATGGTGCCGTCCTTACTAATTTGTAAATCGTCGACCTTTACAGCATTAATGTTAAAGTTATCTTTTAACATTTGTCGTGTAGACAAAGAAATATTAGTCATTTGGTCAAAATCAGTCGCTGATTTTTTCCACAACCACTCATACACCTGCTTAGCTCGAAAGGCTTTTTCGCCATTCTCAACAAAATAGTCTTTGAGCTTTTCTTTTGATAAAGCTCTGATGTCTTGTTTCTTCTGCATTTTCATCGCTGCAAAGATAGGGATTCTTACCTTTGCTAAAATTTTACAAATGCGGATCATTCAAGCATCCTATATTATGCCTCTTAATACTGCTCCTATAAAGGACGGCTATCTCTACATTGAGGATGATGGAACGGTAATTCATGTGAATGATATTACACCTATTACAAACCAATTTGAGGTGGAAGTTTATGAGGGTATTATTTGTCCTGGTTTTGTTAATACACATTGTCATTTGGAGCTATCTCACATGAAAGGACTTGTGCCTAAGGGTTATGGACTTCCAAAATTTGTGAGTCAGATTCCTCAACTTAGAAAACAGTCTAATCTGGACCCTTTAAAGTCATTAAAAGAAGCCGATCGGAACATGAATGAATCGGGTATTGTAGCGGTGGGTGATATTTCAAATACAACAGAATCTTTAAGCGTTAAAAAAAATAGTGCCATACGTTACCATTCTTTTGTGGAGCAGTTTGGGTTAAATAAAAATAATGCTGATCATTTATTATCTGAAGGATTAACGATCGTTGAAGAATACCGCTCATCCAATCTCTCCGCCTCACTTGTGCCTCATGCGCCATATTCTTTATCGCCACAACTATTAAAGGGGATCTATTCCTATTCCAATGGCCAATTACTAACAATTCACCACCAGGAAACAGCTTCAGAAAAAGAACTTTTTCTAGACTCAAAAGGCGATTTGGCAGAGTTGTTTTTGAGTAAAGGTCTAGATATTTCATCACAATTAGAGGGTGGAAAAAACTCAGCTCAATACGCTCTTTTACCTTATTTACCAAAAGAACAGAAGCTCTTACTGGTACACAACACCTTTTCGGAAAGTGCTGACATTGAGGAAATAGAAACACATTTTTCAGATGCCTATTGGTGTACCTGTCCTAAAGCAAATTGGTATATAGAACAAAGACTACCAAACTATAATTTATGGCGGGAAAAGAATTTAAAAATAACGATTGGTACTGATTCTCTCGCCTCAAATGACAGCTTATGTGTTTTAGAGGAAATCAAGATGATTCAAAAAAACTACTCCCACATCGCTACCAACGAATTACTAATCTGGGCCTGTAAAAATGGAGCCGAATTTTTTAATTACGATGAATTGGGCTCATTCAAGGCTGGTTGCAAACCTGGAGTTGTATTAATCGAACATGTTGATGGGCTGCAATTAACAGAAAACTCTAAAGTGACCGTATTGGCCTAAATATTTTATGGGCGATTCAGTAAAGCTTCTGCAAACACAAAATCCTCTGGGGTGGTCAGTTTAATATTCATCCGATCACCATTAAAAAGATGGATCTTTTTACCAATAGCTTCAACAACAGAGGCGTCGTCAGTAAAGGTTTCTTGTTCTTTTTGCTGATAGGCTTTTAGCAGTATTTCTGAAGAAAAACACTGTGGTGTTTGGACTGAATAATACTGACTCCGATCAAGGGCTTTGCTTGCTTCTCCCTCAACCTTGCGAATCGATTCTAATATAGGAAAAACCGGAATCACGGCGCTTTTTGATTTCGCTTCATTATATAAGTTTAGAATATGTTCTGGGTGTATTAAAGGGCGCACACCATCATGAACAGCAATAATGGAATCCTCTAAACAAAGCTTTAGCCCATTCCTGACAGACTGAAACCTGCTTGCCCCACCTTCGCAAATTTGATGTGGAATGCTAAATTGGTGTTTCTGACAAAGTGTAGCCCACACACCGTGATGTGTTTTTGGTAAAACAACAACAATATGAATAGAGGAAGCTGCGCTATAGAACTTTTCTATTGTATGCATTAATACCGGCTTCTGGTTCAACTCCATAAATTGTTTAGGAACAAGGCTTTCCATTCGTTGACCACTTCCACCAGCTACTATGATTGCGTATCGTTTCATTTTTAGATTAGTGTAATCTATAATTAAAAACAAAAAAAGCTAAAAGATTAAACATCTCTTAGCTTTTAATAAAATATTTTCTTTGTCAATTACAAAATCAGCATTGCATCGCCATAAGTAAAGAAGTTATATTTTTCCTTTATTGCTTCCGCATAGACCTTTTTTAACAACTCAAAACCACAAAAAGCAGCAGTATGCATCATTAATGTTGACTTTGGTGTATGAAAATTGGTAATCATACAGTTTGGTATTCTAAACTCGTACGGTGGGAAAATAAATTTATTTGTCCAACCATTATAGGGGTTTAAAGTGTTGTGGGTCGAAACAGAGCTTTCTATAGCTCTTAAAGATGTTGTTCCAACCGAGCAAATTTTACGCTTCTCTTTAAGCGCCTTATTAACTGTATTACATGCTGCTTCGCTAATAGCGATTTGTTCAGACTCCATCTTGTGCTTAGATAAATCTTCTACCTCAACAGGTCTAAAAGTTCCAAGGCCAACATGTAGAGTTACCTCAGCAAAATTAACGCCCTTTATCTCAAGTCGCTTTAATAAATGCTTGCTAAAGTGCATCCCTGCGGTGGGTGCTGCAACGGCACCTTGTTCTTTTGCAAATACTGTTTGAAATCTTTCTTCATCTTCTTCATCTGGTTCTCGATCTAGATATTTTGGAATCGGTGTTTGCCCGAGTTCATCTAATTTTTCTCTAAATGCTTCATATGGCCCATCAAATAAAAACCTTAGTGTTCTACCTCGAGAAGTAGTATTGTCAATAACCTCAGCGACCAAAGAACCGTCTTCACCGAAATATAATTTGTTCCCAATACGTATTTTTCTTGCTGGGTCAACCAAAACATCCCAAAGGCGGTTCTCTTGATTTAATTCTCGTAACAAGAAAACTTCTATTCGAGCTCCTGTTTTTTCCTTATTACCGAACATACGAGCAGGAAAAACTTTAGTATTATTCAATATCATAACATCTTCGTCATCAAAATAATCAATAAGATCTTTAAATTGACGGTGTTCAATTTTACCGGTATCTCGATGTACCACTAGCAACCTAGACTCATCACGATTTTGTGGTGGTCTTTTAGCCAACAACTCTTCCGGTAGGTCAAAGTTGAAGTGGGAAAGTTTCATTTTGGTAATCATAGAAAATCTCTTTTTAGGCTTGCAAATATAGGAAATAAAATACGTTATCACGAAATTAAAGCGACTTCATCATGTGCTGAAAATCGTTAATGTTGAGCGCATTATTTAAGGTCTTTGAGCCAATTTTTGTTCTTTGCAAGTCACACAGCCAAGCCCCTGAATTCATCGCTTTCCCGAGGTCATAAGCGAGCGAGCGAATATAGGTGCCCTTACTACATGAAACACGAAATTTAATATAAGGTAGGTCCGCATTTATAATCTCGAGTTCGCTAATTCGAGTTATTCTTGGTTTAATTTCTACTTTATTTCCCTTTCTTGCACTTTCATATAGCTTTTTACCTTTTACCTTAATCGCGGAAAAAATCGGTGGGGTTTGTTCTATTTCTCCTAAAAAACGATCACATGTTTTGGTAATAAGTTCTTTTGAAATATGTTTCGTGGGGTAAAAATAATTTTCTTCTGTTTCGCCATCATAACTAGGTGTTGTTGCCCCTAGCTTTAAGGTAGCTATATATTCTTTTTCAGCAGCTTGATGCTGAGCAATTTCTTTAGTTTTTTTACCGGTACAAACAATCATTAGGCCTGTTGCCAAGGGATCCAATGTGCCTGCATGGCCTACCTTAATTTTTTTTATACCAAGCTTCCTTTTTATAAGCCAACGCAATTTATTTACCAGCTGAAAGCTCGTCCAGTGCAAGGGCTTATTGATGAGTAAAACTTCGCCTTCTAAAAACTCAAATGTTTTTTTCATTCGATATAAGTTGCTAATTCTCGGCAAATGTGTTCTAGCAGTTGTTGGTCTTTTTGTTTAAAGGCTGCAAGTGTATGAGAATCAATATCAATTTGCCCAACAACAATTTGGTTTTTTATAATGGGAACGACTATTTCAGATTTAACATGAATACTACAAGCAATGTAATTTTTTTCTTCTGCAACATCATCAATCACAAACGTTTTTTGAGCTTCTACCGCTTGCCCACAAACACCCTTTCCATAAGAAATAGAGGTGTGCTCTGTGGGTTCTCCATAGAAAGGTCCTAAATGAAGTTTTTTATTTGTCACATCCGAAAGATAAAATCCCACCCAATCGTAGGACGGCAAATGATTTCCCAAGAAATCGCAAATGGCTTGCATTTTTTCCTTTAATACAGATTGAGAGTGAATTATTGTTTCGCATTGAAACCATATATCTTTGTAGTTGCTCATGCCTCGATTTCTTGAAGGGTTTCTTCGAGTGCAACAACAGTTCTGTCAAGTAATTCTTTTGTGTGTGATCGAGAAATAAATAAGGTTTCGAAGGCTGAAGGCGCTAAATACACACCACGTTTTAACATGCCATGGAACACCTTTTTAAAATAATTGGCATCTGCAGCACATGCATCATCAAAACAGACGACATTAACGCTGTTAAAATGAAAGCTTAACATAGATCCTACTCGATTGATACAAACTTTCAGTTTAAACTTTTCAAACACACGACGCATTCCTTCTTCTAAATATTGAGTCTTTTCTTCAAGTTCTTCAAAAATAACCTGGTGCTCATAGAGTTCCTTCAAAAGCGTATAGCCACAGGTCATGGCTAGAGGATTTCCAGAAAGTGTTCCTGCTTGGTAAACAGGACCAAGTGGTGCAACCATGTTCATTATTTCTTCTTTACCGCCAAAAGCTCCTACAGGGAGCCCGCCCCCTATTACTTTACCCAAACATACCATGTCTGGCTGAATATTAAACCTTTGACTCGCTCCTCCAGGTGACAAGCGGAATCCTGTCATGACTTCATCAAAAATCAAAACTGCACCATGGTTGTCACATAGCTTTCTTAAAGATTCTAAAAAGCCTTTTTCTGGTGGTATGCAACCCATGTTTCCCGCAACGGGCTCTAATATAATCGCCGCAACTTCTCCTTTGTTTTGGTTAAGTATCTGTTCTACATGATTAACGTCATTGTACCGCGCAAGTAGAGTGTCTTTTGCTGTTCCACTAGTGACGCCAGGTGAGTTTGGTACGCCTAAAGTTATGGCTCCGGAGCCGGCTTTTATTAGAAAAGGGTCTGCGTGACCATGGTAACAACCTTCAAACTTTATAAACTTTTCTCGTTTTGTATATGCGCGAGCCACTCTAATGGCGCTCATACAGGCCTCTGTGCCTGAATTCACCATACGCACTTTGTCAAGACAAGGCATCATCGTACAAATAAGTTCCGCAATTTTTGTTTCTAACTCTGTGGGTGTTCCAAAGGATGTCGACTTATCAGCGGCATTTTTTAAAGCTTCTATCACTGGAGGGTGGGCATGACCAAGAATCATAGGCCCCCAAGAACCGATATAATCGATGTATTCTTTTCCATCCACATCAATCATAATCGCACCCTTGGCTTCCTTAAAAAAAACGGGTGTGCCACCTACCGATTTAAAGGCGCGGACTGGTGAATTAACACCGCCAGGAATAAATAACTGGGCTCTTTCAAAAAGATCTTTACTGGTCTTCATAGACTGTCTTTTTACACTTGCGCTACATCCAAGAGTTTGTCTCTGGTTTACAGGCGCTTAATTTTTCTTTAACAGATGTGCAATATCTTTCGCAAAATAACTGGCAATAAGGTCTGCGCCAGCTCGTTTAAAACCAATAACCGACTCAAGCATTGCGGATTCAAGGTCTAACCAACCATTTTGTGCTGCTGCGTGCAGCATTGAATATTCTCCTGAAACTTGGTAAGCTGCTACAGGGACGCTAAATGTTTCTTTTATCAATCGCACCATATCCAGATAAGGCATGCCTGGTTTTACCATCACTATATCAGCACCCTCCTGAATATCTAAAGCACATTCTCTAAGTCCCTCTTCTGCGTTGGCCGGATCCATTTGATATGTTTTTTTATCTCCAAATCCAGGGGCAGAATCAAGTGCATCACGAAAAGGACCATAAAAGCAAGACGCGTATTTTACCGAGTAAGACATGATACCTACATTCGGAAAATTATTTTCCTCCAAAACTTCACGTATATAGCCTACTCTTCCATCCATCATGTCAGATGGCCCAACCATGTCTGCACCTGCTTGAGCATG
>NTKG01000014.1 GCA_002457305.1 Bacteroidetes bacterium MED-G21
TCAATTTCTATTAATAAATCAGGATGAATCAAGTTAGAAACCTCTACTAATGTAGATGCTGGCATAACATCCTTAAATAAATACGAATGCACTTTTGCCACTTCTTCCCAAAGAGAAATATCAGTCATAAAAATTCGGGTTCTCACCACATCTTTTAAACTAAAACCAGCTTCAACAAGTGTATGTTCAATCTTTTTAATTATGTATTCTGTTTGAAGTGTCACATCTCCTACTCCAATCACTTTATCATCTTCTGAAGCTGTAGTACCAGATACCTCAATTTTATTCCCAATCTGAACTGCTCTTGAGTAACCAAAGGATTCTTCCCAAAGTGTATTTGAACTCCAATTGGTACGCATTTCTAAAATTCCAATAAATCATGTTGAACAATATACCATATGGCCATAACGAAAGTACTTAGTAGTATACCTCTTCCTAAACGATCTTTTTGATATTTAGAAAGCGTTATTCTTAAAAGTGGGAAGTTAGCGAAAAGTGCAATCACTTGTATAGTTGATTCTCTTATAGGGTTTTCTTCCAATGCATACTCCAAAAAAGTTAATAAAACCGCATACAAAACAATAGGAATAAGAACACCTATTACAACGCCTATCAACATATGATCTTTTAATTTATTCATGATTCAAAAAATTTAATTGTTGAATATGGTGATGAGCTGTTACATCAAACTTAACAGGCACAACAGAAATATAACCATTTTCTAGAGCCCAGATATCGGTATCTTTTCCCTCATCATGATTATAAAACTTACCTGTAAGCCAATAATAAGTTTTCCCCATAGGATTCATACGTTCATCAAAATCCTCCTCCCAATGACCATCAGACTGCCGGCAAACTTTAACCCCTTTTAATTGTTCGCGGCTTAGTTTGGGTATATTCACATTTAAACAAACCCCTGAAGGCAATCCGCTTTCCAAAACATGACGAGCAATTCGAAGCACGTGATCTTCAGACTGGGAAAAGTCAGCATCTTGAGAATAATCCAAAAGCGAAAAACCAATAGAAGGTACTCCGGCAATTGTACCCTCTAAGGCCGCAGCCATCGTTCCAGAATACAATACATTAACGGATGAATTTGCACCATGATTGATACCAGAAACACATAAATCAGGTTTTCGATCTAAAAGCTTATTCATAGCCAATTTAACACAATCTACAGGTGTACCTGAACAGGCGTACTCTGTAACTTCAGATCCTTCTATATGAACTCTTTCGGAAAAAAGCATTGATTCGAGTGTTATGGCATGACTCATTCCAGACTGAGGGCTATTAGGTGCTACAACAAAAACATCACCCAATTTTTTCATCAAGCAAATTAAATGTCGAATTCCAGGTGCTGAAATGCCATCGTCATTTGATACTAATATTAAAGGTCTTTCTTTACTCATAATATTTAAAATAGTTTTACAAAACTATCGTTTTCATTTTAATCACAATCGTTACATTTGTAAAAAATCAAATTCATTATGATTATCTTATTTATTGCCTTTATGTTAGTTGGTTGGGCTGTTCAATCAAAACTAAAATCCAAATTCAAAAAATACAGTGCTACTCCCCTTTCGAATGGGATGAGTGGAAAAGAAGTCGCAGAAAAAATGTTAGCAGATCATGGAATTACCAAAGTACGCGTAATTAGTACACCCGGTAAACTAACCGATCACTACAATCCTAAAGACATGACGGTAAACTTAAGCCCTGATGTATACGAGGGTAGAAATATTTCTGCAGCAGCAGTTGCTGCGCATGAATGTGGTCATGCCGTTCAACATGCTACAGCATACAAATGGTTACAAATGCGTTCTCAAATGGTTCCTGTTGTATCTCTAAGCTCTAAAATGCTCAACTTTATTTTCTTAGCTGGTATGTTTGGAATGGGTGTATTACACATGTTCACAATGGACATGGTTATTCTTGCAGTTATTTTTTGCCAAGCCATGATTACTATTTTTAGTGTTATTACATTACCTGTAGAATACGATGCCTCTAATAGAGCAATTGTATGGTTACAACATGCGGGTGTAGCTCAACAACATGAACTTGAAGGCGCTAACGATGCGCTAAAATGGGCTGCAAGAACCTATTTAGTTAGTGCTATCGCAGCAATTACCTACCTCGCATACTATGTACTTATGTTTCTTGGAAACAGAGATTAACCAACATACTATTTAAGATCATTTAATATGAAACTAAAATCAATTCTATCTTCCCTTACAATTCTTTTTCTTGCACAATGTGTTTTCGCTCAAGACAAAATGATCCAACTTGAAGACATATGGGCAAGCCGCACCTTTTCTCCAGAAAGGGTTTGGGGAATCAATTCAATGAATGATGGAGTTCACTACTCATCACTAAATTATGGAGAAAATAATGTCTATATAACTCAATATTCATACGAAACAGGAGACTCTATTTCAACTATTGTAGACTCTAAAGATTTGGACGGAATTTCCTTTAGCGACTACAGTTTTAGTGAAGATGAAAAAAAAGTTTTACTTCCTACAGAAACAGAATCGATTTACCGTTACTCTACCCGTTCTAACTACTTCGTATACGATAGAGAAACTAAAATAGCAGAAGAATTATCCGAAGGCAAGCAATGCTTAGCCCAATTCTCTCCTGATGCTTCCAAAGTTGCTTTTGTAAAAGAAAATAACATCTTTATTAAAGACATTATAAACAATACAGAACTACAAGTAACATTTGATGGTGAAATCAATAAGATTATCAATGGAGCCACTGATTGGGTTTACGAAGAAGAATTTGCTTTTGACAATGGAATGCAATGGAATACAAGTGGAAATAAAATTGCTTACTACAGATTTGATGAAGAAAAGGTCCCAGAATTTAGTATGGATTTATTTACAGACCTCTACCCTTCTCAATCTCAATTTAAATACCCAAAAGCTGGGGAAACAAATTCCACTATAGAATTATTCATCTATGACTTAGATTCTAATAAAACTACAAAAGCAAACATTAATACAGAGGAAGAATTTTACATCCCACGAATTAAATGGACCCTAGATGAAAATGTTCTTTCTGTTCAAAGAATGAACCGACACCAAAATCAACTGGACTTTATTTTAGTTGATGCAAAAGACGGTTCATCTCAGACTATTTTCACCGAAAATGATGCAGCCTATATTGATGTCACAGATAACTTAACATTCTTAAACGACGGGAAATATTTTATTTGGACTAGTGAAAAATCGGGTTACAACCACATCTACCTCTATAATTTAAAGGGAAAACAAGTACGTCAAATTACAAAAGGGAATTATGATGTTACTGATTTCTATGGGATAGATGAGAGCAACAATACTGTTTACTTTGCTTCGTCAGAACGCAGTCCAATGCATCGTGATGTTTATGCCGTTCAGCTGAATGGAAAAAATAAAAAGACACTTACCAATAAAACTGGAACAAACTCAGCTACTTTTAGCACAAACTACAAATACTTTATCAATCAATACTCTAATGCCAACTCCCCGTACTACTTTAGTTTATTCGATGCTAAAGGGAATGAAGTCCGAATGTTAAAAGACAATAGCAATTTAAACAATAGCCTAGCCCAGTATGCTTTAAGTCAAAAAGAATTCTTCAACTTTAAAACCACAGAAGGCATCGACCTAAATGGCTGGATGATGAAACCTCACAACTTTGATGAAACAAAGCAATACCCCGTATTTATGTACTTATATGGTGGACCTGGTTCTCAACAAGTAACTGACTCATGGGGGGGCTCTAACTTCTTATGGTATCAAATGTTAACACAACAAGGTTACATTGTTGCTTGTGTTGACAATCGTGGTACAGGTGCTCGTGGTGCCGAATTTAAAAAGTGTACCTACCAACAATTGGGAAAACTTGAAACAGAAGACCAAATTCAGGCAAACAGATACTTAGCAAACTTACCCTACGTAGATGGCTCCAGAATAGGTATATTTGGGTGGAGTTATGGAGGATATATGTCTTCACTTTGTCTACTCAAAGGTGCTGATGAATTTAAAATGGCTATTGCAGTAGCACCTGTTACAAATTGGCGTTATTACGACTCCATTTATACCGAAAGATATATGCGTACGCCACAGGAAAATGCCTCTGGATACGATGACAACTCGCCCATCAATCATGTAGAAAAACTAAAAGGCAAGTATTTGTTGGTTCATGGTTCGGCAGACGATAATGTTCACTACCAAAACACCATGGAAATGACAAATGCTTTGGTAAATGCAAATAAACAATTCGATTTATTCATCTACCCAAATAAAAATCATGGGATATATGGTGGTTATACACGCCTTCATCTCTTTACTAAAATGACCAATTTCATAAAGGAAAACTTATAGTCGATATTTTTTCCTATTTTCGAGACTTACTTTTTAAAAATAAACCATAATGAAACAGCAATCAGAATTATTCGGACATCCAAAAGGACTATTTTACTTGTTTTTCGCAGAATTATGGGAACGTTTCTCCTATTATGGAATGCGAGCATTATTAACATTGTATATGGTTAATGAATTCTTTTCTTGGATGACGGATGAAGCATATAGAGAAGAAGTATCATTCGGTATTTTTGCAGCCTATGGGTCCTTGGTATATGCTACCCCTGTATTAGGTGGAATGATTGCCGATAAATTTATTGGATTCAAAAAATCTATTATGCTTGGAGGTATACTTATGGCTTTGGGTCATTTCTTTATGGCATTTTACTTTGATACAGGAATGTTCGGCTTTGAAGCTACTAGTATCAACAACTTCTTTTTCTATGCAGCACTAGCACTTCTGATTATTGGTAATGGTTTCTTTAAGCCAAACATTTCTTCCATGGTCGGACGCTTATATCCAGAAGGTGATGACAGAAGAGATTCCGGTTTTACCATCTTTTATATGGGTATAAACGCCGGTGCATTTTTAGCTCCTTTAGCTTGTGGTTGGCTAGGTTACGAATTTGGATGGCATTATGGATTTGGTGCTGCGGGAGTGGGAATGATTGTAGGATTATTAGTATTCATGAAGGGAATGAATGATGGCATTTTTGGAGACAACGGAAATCAACCAACTGAATATGTTGAGAAAAAAATATATGGTCTTCGAACTGATTATTTCTTTTACTTAGTTGCTGTTTTAATGGTACCTGTTGCTGCTTTCTTGGTTAAGAACAATGCAATGGAAGTGCTAGAAGGGATGGCTTTACACTCTTCTATATTATCGTTATTAGGTGTTGTTATTTTAGGAATTATTGCTAAAAAAATGACTGAACTTTCAAGAATGGAGGTTTTCCGATTGATAAGTGTTCTAGTTTTAACATTACTCATTACCGTATTCTGGTCTTTCTTTGAACTTGCTGGTACAGCTATCACACTTTTTGCTGAAAGAAATGTTAACCTAACTCTTTTAAACGCATCTCAAACAAATGCAATTAATCCAGGTTATATTATTTTCTTGGCAATTCCATTTTCAATGATGTGGGTGTATTTATCTAAAACTCAAAGAAACCCTATTACACCAATTAAATTTGCTTTAGGAATCCTTCAACTAGGTCTAGGATTTATTGTATTTGCAATGAGTGCTCAATTTATGGATGATGCAGGTAAAACGCCATTTATGTTCTTAATGATTGGGTATTTACTTCTTACCACAGGGGAACTATTTATCTCACCTATCGGTTTATCTAAAGTCACAGAATTGTCACCTAAAAGCATGACTGCATTTATGATGGGAGTCTATTTTCTATCATCATCTTATGCGCATTATATTTCAGGTGCAATTGCAAAACTTACCACATCAACAGAAGCAGGTGTAGCTCCTGAACCTGGTTTTATGACATCAATGATTGAAAAAGTAACCGGCTTTGCAGGTGCAACAACAACATCAACTTCCGAAAGTGTATTATCCTTATTAAGTTACACATCTGTATTTACACAAGTAGGTATTGTTGCAATAGGAATGGCTGTAGTTTCATTTATGATTACACCGGTACTAAAAAAATGGATGCACGGAGTCCATTAAAATTTGTTTAATATAATAGCAGTCTTTTCCACTGCTATTATATTAAACAACGTATTACAATGAAATATTAATTGTAGTTTTGAAGATATAAAATAAACAAAATGAAAAAAGCACTACTCATCCTACTCTTGGGAACCTTTTCAACCATTGTTGCTCAAGATCATAAAATTAACTGGTTAAGCATAGAAGAAGTTGAGGTACTACAACAAAAAGAGCCCCGAAAAGTTCTTATGGACGTATACACTACATGGTGCGGTCCTTGTAAAATGATGATGAGAAACACGTTTACCAATAAGGATGTTATCAATTATGTAAACAAAAAATTTTATGCGGTTAAATTTGATGCAGAAAGTGGCGAAGATGTAACTTTCAAGGGAACTTCTTACAAAAACCCAAGCTATAACCCTAATGCACGAAGAAAATCACCACACCAATTTGCACAAGCTTTAGGAATCAGCTCCTATCCTACAATAATTTACATGGATGAGGATATGAATATTATTGCGCCGATAAAAGGATATCAAACACCCGGTCAGATTGAATTGTATTTAAGATTATTTGCTGAAAACGTATACAAAGAAATGGAGTCTCAAGAAGCATTTCAAAAGTACCAATCAAATTTCAAACCTACTTTTCAATAGACAAACTAATCTCAACTAAACCTTTATAATTAATATAAGACTCTTGTCCTTTTTTAGGTTTTGACATCATATCATCAGAGTCAGCAATACCGACTCCTGCATACAAAAGACGCGCTTTTTTTTCAATAGCGTGTTTTTTCATTTTAAGCATCCAATTTTCATCATAATTATCGGGATTATCAGGAAAAGTAACCGTTCGAACTAGAACAAAAAATAGTTCCTTTTCATTTTTCAAACAAACAAACTGAGGAGAATGACCTAATTCACTTTTAACAGCTAAAAATTCAAACCCATTTTCAACCAAATGCTTACCAACCAAATTCATCCCCATTTGATGAATCTCTTGCTGACTTAATACCATAATACAAACGTATAAAACTAAAAAAGTCTTCTGATTACTCAGAAGACTTCTCTTTTAGGGTGGATGATGGGATTCGAACCCACGACCCCCGGCACCACAAACCAGTGCTCTAACCAGCTGAGCTACAACCACCATTTTAACGGAGGCAAATATAAAATATATATTACAGATAGCCTATATACTCAATAAAATAATTCAGTCTATAGTGGTTGTGAAAATTTGATTATTAAACTAACTTTGAAAAAAGTGATAAATATATGGCTGTAGCCTACCAATATAAAGTAGAAGGTATAAATTGCATTAACTGTGCAAATGGCATCAAAAGCCATTTGAATAAAAAGCAAATCACAAAAGTAAATGTCGATATTTCAAAAGGAATCGTTACGATTTATAATGATCAATATACAGCCAATGACATTGAGCAATTTATCAATGATTTGGGATATAAAACTACATTTTTTAGAGACGAGGTAAAACAAAGCTACAAACTAGAACGCTATCTCATTTTTTGCACATTACTTAACCTACCCCTTTTAGGTCATATGTTTGTTGGAGAAGATCACATACTACAAAACCCTTGGTTACAAATTTGTTTAAGTACCCCTGTTCTATTGATCGGCTATCAATACTTTGCAATAGGTGCTTTAAATTCTATCAGAAATTTAAAACCTAATATGAATGTTCTCATCTTAATGGGTGCCACAGCAGCTTATATATACAGCATAACAGGTTGGATATTTAATTACAACAGCCTACAAGTACATCATTACTTGTTTTTTGAAACAACTGCAACTATTATTACACTTGTATTATTGGGTAATTATTTTGAAAAGCGTTCCATTACTCAAACAACCACAGCATTAGACTCTCTTAAACAATTGCAACCCAAAGAAGCCATAAAAGAAGTTGATGGTAATTTAATTAAATACCCCATTTCAGAATTAAAAATTGGTGACATCCTTATTGTTAACCAGGGAGATTCAGTCCCCATAGATGCTGAAATTATTTGGGGAGAATGTTCTGTAGATGAGAGTATGATCTCAGGTGAGAGTACACCCGTATTCAGATCTAACCATCAAAAAGTAATAGGGGGAACTCTAATTATTGATGGAAATATAAGATGTAGAGTCACTACGGATATTGCAAATACAATATTATCTCAAATTATTGAACTGGTAAGAAACGCTCAGGAAGACAAACCAAAAATTCAACAATTAGGAGATAAGATCAGCAATTATTTTGTCCCTGCAGTACTCGGAATAGCCATTGTTACGTTTCTAATTAATTACTTCTCATTTCATATTGATTTTCAAAACTCCATGCTAAGAGCTATTGCTGTTTTAGTGATTTCCTGCCCTTGTGCTATGGGTTTAGCTACACCCACTGCTGTTATGGTAGGGGTTGGAAGGGCAGCAAAAAATGGCATACTTATTAAAGGTGGTTCTACCATTGAATTATTCAGCAAAACGAAAAAAATAATCTTCGATAAAACAGGAACACTTACCAATGGCGAATTTAAAATTCATGAATTAAAAAAGTGGAATGAAAATTATCCTGTTGAAAGTATCATCTATGAACTCGAAAAACACTCATCTCATCCCATAGCAAAATCGCTTGTTAAGCATCTGGATGCTAACAAAACGAATATCAAATTTGATAGTGTAAATGAACTAAAAGGAAAAGGATTTCATGCGACCGACACAGAAGGTAATTCGTATCAATTTGGTTCTGCTCAATTCATACAGATTACAGATCCTCTTATTGAAAAAGACTTTCAATTGTTTCTTAAGATTAATAATGAACTGGTTGCAGCACTTTCTATTAGCGATGAAATAAAAAAAGGTGCAAAGGATCTAACAAACTATTTTAATCGTAAAAACATTGAAACAATTTTACTAAGTGGTGATAATAAACAAAAATGCAATGTACTTGCTAGTGAGCTAAACATAAATGAAGTAATTGCCAATCAGCTACCCGAAGATAAAATTGAAAAGATAAAACAGTTTAGCAAAAAGAATACCACAACCATGTTTGGCGATGGAATTAACGATGCACCAGCCCTAACAAAGTCACACGTTGGAATATCATATAGTAAAGCATCTGAAGTCGCTGTTAAATCGGCCTCCATTGTCTTATTAAATCACAATTTAGAAATGGTACAAAAGGCCTATCAAATATGTACACACACCTATCTAACTATTAAACAAAATTTGTTCTGGGCCTTTGCATACAATATCATCGCAATCCCTCTAGCATCTATGGGGTATTTAAATCCTATTTTTGCTGCATTAACCATGGCTTTTTCCGATATTGTAGTCATTGGAAACTCGATACGTTTAAAATATAAAAACATCGATTCTTAATGTCGAAAAAAAAAGTTTTACATCTGGCTAAATGGTACCCTAACAAAGAAGAACCTTTGCTTGGAATTTTTATTCAAAAGCACATTCAATCTGTGCAAGAATCTTTCGATAATAAAGTAATTAGTATTTACCAGACCGAGACAATTAATACAAATATTCATTGTGAAATAGATTACCTTAACAGTACTAAAGAAGTTGTTTTTTACCACAAAAAGGGCTTATTAAATAAAATGATGGTACTTTATAAAGTGTGGAAAGAAATCAAAAATTTTCACCCACATTTGATACACGCACACGTCATGGGATGGACCAGTACTTTAGCCTATTTTTTATCAAACACAAAACATACGCCATTTCTCATTTCAGAACATTGGAGTGGCTATCGTAAAAAAGGATATGCCCAACTCAAATCTGTATCTAAAATATTAAGAAAAAAATCTGCGAAAAAAGCAAATCAAATCTGTGTCGTATCTAACTTCCTAAAAGAGGATATGCTAAAATGTGGTGTAAAAGGAAATTACACAACCGTTGGAAATGTTGTAGATGGTATAGCTTTAGAAATTGAAAAAAATAAAACCTTCAGTTTTGTATTTGCAGGAGATTTAGTTCAGGAAACAAAAAATGTTAAAGGAATACTCGAAGCCTTTTCCGAGGTCATAAAACACCATAAAAACATAAAGCTGGACATTATAGGAGATGGAAAAGACCTCAAAAATTATAAAAACCTTTCGGATCAATTAAAACTGAACAATCATGTTTCATTCCATGGAAATCAAAGCAATGACTATGTTTTTAAAACGCTATCTCAATCGCATGTATTGATCGTAAACAGCCACTTCGAAACCTTCTCCATCATTTGTGCGGAGGCACTACTATGTGGAATCCCTGTCATCTCAACCAAATGTGGTGGCCCGGAAAGCTTTTTGAATGACGAAACCGGAATTCTTATTGATTGTGACAGTAATAATCAACTTATAAAAGCTATGAAGGATATGGTAACAAATTATGACAAATATGAACCTGAAAAATTAAAAAGCAGGGCGCATCAATTTAGTATGGACAGCATTGGTAAAAAAATAAATCAACAATACTTACGTGCGCTTAACTAAACTTTTTTTTGCAGATAAACAAAGAACAATGTAAGAGATAAAATACCAGAGATCCACAATAAAGCACTGGTTACGATTGCAGCTCCAACGATTCCCCAAGCATAAATTGCATAATAATTAAGAATCCCATTCAAAACTAAAATAATAAACGCTACGATAGCATTCCAATTCGATTTACCTACTGCTGCCAAGATATTACCAAAAGGTATTCGTAAAATAAAGGCACCTACCATTCCCAATATCAAAATCTCAAATAAATAAGCCGCTTCAGCATATTCTTCTCCAAATAAGATTGAGATAATAAAATCAGACATAAAATAAAGTACAGCACCTAAAACAAATGCCAAAACAGAAAATAGTTTGATGTAATCTTTTGCAAAACGAATCAAATGCTCTTTGTCCATACTATTTTTAGCCAAATCAGTATAATGTGTTGTGATGTACGCATTAGGAATAAAAAATAAAGCTATGGGAATAATACTTGCAGATCGATAAATAGCTACCTGCTTAGGATCCTGAATTAATTTACCTACCAAAAATACATCTAGAGAGTACATGAGCTGAGAGGCTATGGCTCCTATCCCAACCCAAATCCCATAAGAATAATATTTTTCAGGGATTTTTACAGCCACCTTTACAGGAACCTTAAGATGAACCAATCCTAAAACTAAAGGTACCGTAACAAATACAATAACATAGGCCAGTGGTCCATAAAAATAAGCCAAACCGGTTCCAAAAAACAAAACCAAAGCTGACAAATAAAGATCTATTCCGGCATATTTTTTATTTTGATCAGCAACACGGTAACGCATTTTAACCAATTCAATGAGAAAAAAACTAAACAGATAAAATATCAACCAACTAAAATAAATCGAAGTATTACCGACTGCACTATTAAGCCACGGCATAAATAAAAACATTGCAAATGCTAAAAAAAAGCTGAATAACAAGCCTCTAAACAAGCTGTGTTGAAATAATCCGATCCTATTTTCTTTATCGTCAAGCATAGGCGCATATCTAAGAAAAGAATGCTGCATGCCTGCGCCAGAAAAAGGAATAAAAAAAGCCAATGCAGATAATACATAAGACAACACGCCAAACTCATCAGGACTTAAAATCCGAATTAGGATTAACGAAGTTAAAAAACTACAAATCTTAGTGAACAAAGACGAAGCGAACACATAGGTTCCTTCTTTATCTATAAAATTTTTCAGAATACGAATCAATAGTCCTGTCTCTTAGAATAGGAAGTAAACTTAATAAAACTTATAGAATCAAACCAAATGATACAAATGGTAATTATTTGATAAGTATATTGAAAAACATATATTTGCAGTCAATCGCTTTTAACTAAACTCATTAAGAATGAAAAAATTACTACAAACTTTATTTATTTTAGCCTTTACATTTGCTTCTATAGCACAGGCTCAAATTACAAAATCATCAATCGGGTCATCATGGAACATGTACACGGTTTTAACTCCTGTCACAAATCCAGTTCATGTAAATAATGGGTTAGGTACTATCTCTTTTGCGCACCGACAAAACGCAGATTTTCCTGGAGGTTCTGGTGTTATGCAAACCACATGGTCTGAAGATGGTGGTTTAACTTGGGGAAATTCTGACTTACTTAATCCCATTGGATTTGTACTTCAACCTACAAATGACTCAACAGAATTAAATTACAATCGTTACCCATCAGGATTAATAGTTGACCCTATTGGAAATGGTTTATCATCAGCACATACAGTTGTTTGTGGACCTTCAACTGCTCCAGTAGGAGATGGATGGAGTGGAAATTATTTTTACAACTACGCTTTAGACGGTACGGGTGGAAGAGAATTTCTTCTTTATGATACAGACACTGACTTTCCTAGTTTTACAAGAAACTCAATGATGGCAGATAAAAATGATGTTATTCGTGTATTAGGTTATGATGGTGATCAAGGCGCTCAGCTTGTTGTATCTACAGGTACTTTTGATCTAGAAGGACAAAGCTTCTTCACAGACTTCGTATACGCTGCAACAGCATCATATTATGTTGGCGAAACAGTTGATGCAAATGGAACTGTAACAACTCCTGCTGCTTGGGGACCTGCTGAGGCACTTAACGCAGGTGATACCATTTTCTATATGAATTCTGAAAACTATGACTTGTTTAATGACGGTTCTATAGATTCTACTTGGACAAACGAAATTGAGATTATCAATTATTTTGATGCCAATGGCGATTCATTATTACTACCAGATACAATGCTAGTGTGGAGCAATGTAGCAAACATTCAAGATGCGGAAGGAAATTGGATCGCAACTACATTTGATTACGATTCTTTCTATGTTGAATTAAATGGTGCTGTAGACTCTACACTTATTCAAGGAACTCCAGGTTACTACTGGACACAACAAGGTTTAACATCTAATGGTTTAGTTGAATTTTATGACTATAGCATGGCTTTCAACCAAAATGGGAATATTGGTTATGTTGTTCATCAAGGAACTGATGCAAGTGGTCAAATAGTACCTTTTGTTCACCATACTATGGATGGTGGAGCAACATGGATGCAATTAGAACATGATTTTTCTACAATTGAAGCCTATATTTCACCTGCATATAATGGAGGTATTGATTGTGCTGTAGACATTAATGGTGACCTTCACATGATTTCATGTTTATTTGAGGCTGATGAGTCAATAACAGAAACAAATAGAAAAGTATATGACATTGTCGTAAACATAAATGATTGGTCGGCTCATTGGATTGCTGATATCAATACAGAAAGAGTATTAGACACAGATCCTATGGCAATTCATGGAATTGGCTACAATCACCGTATTCAAGCCGCAAGAAGTTCTGATGGTTCTAAAGTCTTTGCTGTATGGACTGATGTTAACACGGAAGAGTTTGGAGAAGATGTTGAAAAAATTGAATTTCCTGACATTTATGCTTTTGGTAAAGATGTCCAAACAGGAATGGTTACAGGCGTTACAAACTTTACAAAATATACTCAAGTAGAAGGTTCTTGTTATTGGATGTTTACTTCACCTGTGACATATGACACTAATAATGAATTCAAATTACCTACAACTATTTCAGAAGCAGGAAATAATGAATTAGATGCTATGGAGCACTTTTATATCGATGGAATCTCATTTGATAAAGGTGATTTTATTATCGAAAATTGGAACATGGATTTAAGTCAAATCCCTTCTATTGAAGTTGGTATTTATCCTAATCCAGCAAGCGATTTTGCAAACCTATCTCTAAACATGGAAAGTGCAGGAGATGTTTCAATTAGTCTGCTTAACGCAATAGGACAAGAAGTATTCTATTCTAAAGACACCTATAAATCTGGAGTTAATTCTGTAAAAATAGATCTAACAGGACTTGAAGCTGGTGTCTACTTCTACACTGTTTCATCAGAGAACTTCTCAAACACAAAAAGACTTGTGGTAAAATAACCACCACACTCTAAATAAATAAAAAAAGGCTGTCTATAGACAGCCTTTTTTCTTTTTATAAGTGTCACTTGGCCTTAAAACTCCATAGAATCTTAAAAGAAGAAACACAGTCCCCCTGTTCATCATAACCTATTGAAGTCATTTCACACAAAACCCCTTCACTGGTATCAACAGCCTTCTGAATCGCTTCTTTTACCAAAATACCATCTTCACATACAAACTGTATTTTACCCACTGCTTTTTTTGTGAACTTACAACTCAAATCCAATACCAACATTGATATTTCTTGCGAATGGCTGTCAATATAGCCCATAGCCAAAAGACCTGTAGACATTTCTGCTGCCATCGCCTGACAAGCAAAATACATCGATTTAAAAGGATTCTGATTTAAATACTTATACCGAATAGATATCTGAGCCTTTTCAGCTGTAACCTTATTTACTTTTAACCCTGAAATCCAGGCTATAGGAAGTTTCGCTATTAAAAACAATCGGTATAAAAACGAATTGTTAACCTTTTTTAGGTAGGATGCATGCATTGAATTAATTTTAAAGCAAGATAAGAATTATCGTTCAATTCGATTTTGTAATTTTGTTTTAAAGAAAAATTATGCTGAAAAATTACCTGTCCCTCATAAAATTTACCCATACCATTTTTGCCCTGCCCTTTGCACTTATTGGATTTACTTTAGCCGTATGCAAACCAGAATATTCATTTACCTGGGATAAATTACTTTTCGTACTTCTCTGCATGATCTTCGCCCGAAGTGCTGCCATGGCCTTTAACCGGTATATTGATAGAGACGTTGATACTGCTAATCCCAGAACAGCTAAAATTAGAGAGATCCCAAACGGAACGATAAAAGAAAGATCTGCTTTACGCTTTGTTATCGTAAATTGTATGCTGTTTATGGGGGCTGCTTATTTACTTAACTCCCTTTGCTTTCTTCTATCTCCATTAGCCTTATTGGTTATTTTAGGCTATAGTTATACCAAACGATTTACGGCACTGTGTCACCTTATACTCGGATTAGGATTATCCCTTTCTCCAATAGGAGCCTACCTTGCTGTTACGGCTCAATTTGACATCCTACCTCTACTATTTTCTGGCATTGTACTCTTTTGGGTAAGTGGCTTTGATATTATTTATGCGCTGCAAGATGAAAGTTTCGATAAACAATTCAATTTACATTCCATTCCGGTGCTTTTAGGTGAAAATAATGCGCTGCACTTCTCCAGGTTTATGCACACTACTACTGCAGCAATCATCCTATTTATAGGAATCAACTACTTTACTAATTCTACTTTATTCTGGATAGCTACTACCCTATTCATAGGGCTTCTTATCAACCAACACCGTTTGGTGAAACCAGATGATCTGTCCAAAATAAACCTCGCTTTTTTTACAAACAATGGAATTGCTTCTCTTATTTTCGGATCTCTAATTGTAATAGAACTCATCACCAATAACTAATTATCTCATCAATAAAAATCGGCATTGTAAAATAAAAATAATACATTAGTATAATAACTTAAGCCCCTCAGACATATTTAACCAATAAATTTGTTTATGATGCTAAATCCAATAATAAAATTAATTTTAACTTCAATCATTGCAATTGTATGTTTCAAAAAAGGTTCTTGTCAAACCGAAACAGATTCTCTAATTAGAAATAATAATGAAGTACTAAAAGGAAGTATCTTTGATGCAAACGATAAATCTTCACTCCCCTACACCAATATTATTCTATTAAGTAAAAACAAAGGGGTAATAAGTAATGAGGTCGGTCATTTCTCAATTAACATCTCTAATTGCCTTGAAACGGACACAATACGTATTTCTTATATAGGTTATCAAACACAAGACCTTACTATAAAAGATCTTAAAAATTCTTCTGTAATATATTTAAAAGAAGATAATTTAATGTTAAACAACATTACTGTTTTTGGAAATGTACCAGATGCAAAAAATATTGTTAGGAAAGTACTCGAAAACCAAGAAAAAAATTACGGAAAAACACACTACAAAAAAGAAATATTTCTACGAAAAAGATACATGAATGAGCTGGAAAAAATAAATTTTGACCACAAAAAAAGTACCATTTCCCTGTTATCTGAAACACAAATTAAGATGATTGAAAAAGGAATACCCAATAAAGTTTTCTCATACCAAGACTTTTTGGGTAACGTTTATTTTCTTAATAATGAGAATGATTCATCTAAACTAAAAATAGACCCTATTAAAATTATTGAATTAGATGACAAGACAAACTATTCAGATTTATCAAAAATAGAAGAAACCTTTAAAGAAATTTTAACTAACACAAACGATAAAGAATACTGGAAAATAAAATCAGGAATTATTGGCAGTAAAATTGAAATTGTTAATCATTATGAGAGCACTGCAAATGGCGAAGAAACTGACTCATTAAAAAATAATAATGAATTTACAATTTCTATAGGTAATAATAAAAATGAATTATCTGACTCGTTAAAAAAGGCTAAGGCTAATAATAGCCCCTATAGAATTCAAAAAAGAAGCATTAAAAATCTGACCCGTTTTGTCTCATTTAGCAATGAAAAATACTGGGAATTCCTTCACGATACTGATAAATATGAATATGAACTTACAGGAGCAACAGTGGCAAATGGAGAAGAAGTCTATATCATAGACTTTAAACCTCATAAAAAAGGACTTTTTACTGGAAAAATGTACATCGCTACGTCGACATATGCTCTAGTTAGAATAGATTATAAATACGGTAAAAATAGAATAGGAAAAGATTTTAATCTTTTTGGAGTAGGTTATACAGAAGATAAATTTAACGTCTCAATGTATTTTGAAAAAAACGAAAACCGATACCAACTTAAATATTGCTCAAAAAAAGAAGGTGCAAAAATGAGTTTTGACAGGCCCATGTCATTACAAAAGAAAAAGAAACGGTTTTTATTTGATAAAAAAATTGAAGAAATAAAAATAGGGATGGAGGTAATTTCAAGATTCGAATCTTCTTACGAACTTTTGGTTCTAGATGAAAGCGAAATAAGTTTAAAGCAATTCCGAGAATTTAAACCAAATAAAAACATTAAAATCATCCATGTGGATCAATTTAATGAAGATTTATGGAAAGGGTATTCCATTATAGAACCTACTAAGCAAATGAAAAATTACAAAAAGCTTAACTAAATTTTGGTGAAAAAATAATATATAAATTATTAAGAAACAAAGCTGTTTATTTTCATTTTAACACCAGTCCAATAATATTGATAATATGAATTACCCCCTGTTTTATTTCAGTTATTATTCACTAAAAAAACTTTAATTATTTAATTATTAATCATTTAAAAGAATTGATTTTATACGTAACTTTGAATATGATAAAAACAATTTCAAAACTTATTTTTATGGGATTACTAACTATATTTTCTACTAGTAATTCACAAGAACTAAATTCTATATACAACTTATCTTTTACCTCAATTGAAGGAGATAAAGTATCATTAGAAACCTATAAGGGTAAATATATTTTATTTGTAAATGTGGCATCTAAATGTGGTTTTACCCCCCAATATAAAGGTTTAGAAGAGTTGGCAAAAACTTACAGAGAACAACTGGTTGTTATAGGATTTCCTTGTGATCAGTTTGGTGGTCAAGAGCCTGGAAACTCTAAAGAAATTCAAACTTTCTGTGAAGCCAGCTATGGAGTAACATTTACTTTATCTGAAAAAATTAATGTTAAAGGACCTAACCAACACGAAATTTACACTTGGTTAACAGATAAAAAAAGAAATGGTAATTCTTCCATCGGTGTAAAATGGAATTTTCAAAAATATTTAGTAAACCCCGATGGTAAATTAATAGATTACTACTACTCTGTTACAAAACCATTAAGCGAGAAAATAACGTCTCATTTTGAATGATTAAAGCGACCAAAAATGCACCTCATTTCATCTGAATTATTACCATTATTTATTGGTGTTAGTGGGTACCTGATTTATTTTAAAATTATAAAAAGCGCTCGAATAGAGACATTATTTAATCAATACTTTAAGACTACTAAACAATCCTTTTATTGGGTTCAATTCACTCGAGGTGTTGCATTTATATGCATGGCTATTTTGCCACTAGCCTTCCTTAAAATCTCTAGCATTGAATTTTGGGAGCTCACATATAAATGGACATCTTCAGACAGTAAATACACGATTATTTTAGCCTTAATTCTAATACCATTGGGCGCATTAAATGCCAAAGGAAAATGGCATCTAACACAATACCCTCAAGTAAGAATGACGAGATGGAACAAGGTTGAATACATCACTAATCTATTAAGTTGGGGACTTTATTTACTCAGTTACGAATTTCTATTTAGAGGCGTTTTATTCCTCGGATTAATTCCTTTTACAGGACTATATACTGCAATTGGAATCAATACAGCACTGTACGCCTTAGCACATCTTTATAAAGGTAAAAAAGAGACTCTTGGATCCATACCACTGGGTATTGTGTTGTGTTATATTACATATAAAACGGGAACCATTTGGACTGCTTTTGCATCACACTGGATTATGGCTGGTAATAATTTCATTTGGTCTCACTACTACAACTCGAAGCCACCCAATACGTTTAAATAATAATACTAAAAGTAAATTTATTTACTCCTCAAATAGAAAATTACACAGACATATATTTGTTAAATTTATGTTATTGATCTACTAAAATATGTGAATGGCAGCATTATAGCGTTTAAAATATTGAGAATTCATTTCACGATTCCGGGGGGGATTAAAAAAGCTGTTCATTATGAATAGCTTTTTTTTTTAGAAATTTTAGCATCGACGCAAAAGAGCCTGAATTAAATTATTCTATTTTTTCTTAAAGCTACAGAATAAAAAATTTTGTAGGGTATCAAAGGGCGTCGTATGATCCTCTGTTTTCGAATCAAGAAGATGAAACCCAGAGCTAAAAGCTGACATAAGTTCTTCTTCGCTATACTGCGATATGTTTAAACCACTGCATTTTACCGGCCCTTGTTTGGAAAATGTTCCAACAGACAAATACCCCTTCACACAACTACTTGCAAGAGCTACATATTGACTGATCTGTTCTGCTTCTGTTAAGAAATGAAAAGCTGCTCTGTCGTGCCAAACATCAAAAGATCTATCGGGTTTAAATGTTGTTATATCAGATACCACCCAATTTACTTTAGAGGCTTTATCTCCTAGTCGCTTTTGAGCCCTAAGAAGCGCTTTCTCAGAAATATCGAGAACGGTTACATCTTCGTACCCAGCATCAAGCAAACAATCTACAAGCTTACTATCACCCCCACCAACATCAATTATTTTAGCTGTTTTATTCAACTCAAAAGATTGTATTATCTCGAAAGATGTTTTCGGATACTCTTGTGTCCAACTAACTTGGCTCGGGGCTTTTGTTTCGTATACCTTCTCCCAATGTGCGGTTCTATCTATATCCATAGTTCTTTAAAACTGTATTAAATAATAAGAGTCTCCTTACCAAACAATAATACAAAAACATTCCTATTGTTTAAATACTAAATTGAGCTTAAATAAAAAGCCCCCGCTATGCGGAGGCTTTTTCTGTGGGCGAT
Organism: Bacteroidetes bacterium MED-G21; assembly: GCA_002457305.1. GTDB lineage: Bacteria > Bacteroidota > Bacteroidia > Flavobacteriales > UBA7430 > MED-G21. The sequence goes on from NTKG01000014.1 coordinate 19,578, forward strand.
ACTGGATTCGAACCAGTGACCCCCTGCTTGTAAGGCAGGTGCTCTGAACCAACTGAGCTAATCGCCCTAAACTGAATAATTAAACTAACTATACATTCAAGGAGTGCAAATATAAAAATCATTTTCATACATGCACAAACAAATGACGTAATAATTTACTAGAAATCTAAAGAATTTCTGCGACGACAAATGTACTGCCGCCAACAAATATCAAATCATTCTGTAGAGCTTGTTTTCTAGCTTCGGCTATAGCATATAGAGGCTTCTGTACTTTTTGCCCTATTAAAGAATATTGAGCTGCTTTATCAAACAAAACATCCACCGAAAGAGCTCTAGGGATATTGGGCTCACAGAAGATATAGTTGGCATCTTTAGGGAGAAGTTCTAAAACACCCGAAACATCTTTATCGCCAACCATACCAATAACCATCCATAATTTACGGTATGACATCTTATTAAGCTGCTTAACAATAGACCTCATAGCATGTGGATTATGTCCTGTATCACAAATTACCACAGGTGAATGAGAAATTTGTTCCCATCGACCTCTCAAAGATGTATTCTCAACAACACGAAGCAAGCCCCGCTTTAAAGAAGCTTCACTTATATTCCAACCAAGAAGACGCAATTGTTCAATGGCCTCACATACAGTATCGGTATTTTCTTGCTGACAAGCGCCTAACAAGCCAGATTCATAAGATGTGTTTTTACTTGATAGAATTAATTTAGAACCTTTTTGTTCTGCAGTTTCCGCTACTACACATCTTACTTCTTCACTAGTCGCACCTAATACAACAGGAACACCCTCTTTAATAATTCCAGCTTTTTCTTTAGCAATAAGCGCTATGGTATCACCTAATAAATGTTGATGATCAAAAGCCACATTGGTAATCACCGAAAGTTCAGGATTAATAATATTCGTTGCATCTAATCGACCTCCCAAGCCAACTTCTATAACGGCAACATCTACTTTCTGATCTGAAAAATATGCAAAGGCAAGTGCGGTGCTCATCTCAAAAAATGAAAGACCTATTTCGGTAAAATCTTCCTTACGAGCATTTACAAAATGAACAACTTCCTTTTGAGAGATCATTTCGCCATTTACCTTAATACGCTCTGTAAAATCTTTTAAATGCGGAGAAGTATATAAGCCAACTTTATAACCTTGCTCTTGAAAAACAGAAGCGATTAAATGGCTTGTAGAACCCTTTCCATTTGTACCTGCAACATGAATAGACTTAAAATTATTTTGAGGATGATTTAACAGAGAACAGATTGCATTAATATTGCCTAAATCTTCATTATAAGCAGATTGCCCAACTCTTTGAAAGGAAGCCAATTGTTGAAACAACCAATCTAAAGTTTGCTGATAATCCATTACTGTTTTCTGAAATTATAAATGATAGAACCGATCTGAGTTGGCATGGCATTTTCATCTGCAAGCCAATTTGTTTTTAAGGCGGCAGCCTTGGCTTCACGCACCAAACAAGGCGAAGTATCTGTGGTGTTTTTTAAATCGAGCTCTGCCTTATAGGTTTTACCTTCTGCATTTACCCATACTCGAATAACAACGCGTCCTGTTTCGTTACAAACATACTTAGGTTTGGGTTTTCGAATCGCTTTTCGATCGCCCAGCTCATAACCATCAGATGAATTCCCTTCGCCTCCTACCGCTTCTTCAGCACCTTCCACACTTCCACTTTGGTCGCCCTGAGCACCATCATTTTCAGTAGTACCCGACTGTGAATTCTCTGTACTTTGAAACAAACTTGACAGTGCCTGTTGCAATTCATCACTGGCCTTAGGTTTCTTTTCTTCCTCCTTTACCAGAGCTTCCTCTTGTATTTTTTCTTCTTCTTTCTCTTCGTTAATTACAGGCGCATCCTCCACATCCTGAGTCACAACTTCTTCACTCATTTCTGTTTGTTCTTCAGGTGCAGACACTTCAACATCCTGAATTTGCTCTACTTCTTCGGTCTGAACCTCCTCTGTCTGCGTAATCTCCTCTCCCATGCCCTCTTCCACATAACCAAACTCAATAGCGATACCTTCTTCAATCTTTGGATCCATATATTTTAAACCAAAAGAATAGAAAATAAAAATGGCTAAGAGATGCACTAAAATCGTTCCCAGTGCTGCTCTTCGCTTATATTTATTTCGAAAAAGGTTCATCGTTTTTGTTGCGTAGCCAAAACAATTTTGAATTTATTTCGATAAGCTATATCCATCACTTCAACAGCATATTCTACTGGGACAGACTTGTCTACTCTAAGCACAACAACTTGTTCATCTTGTCCTGACAACTTATCAATCAATTGCGCTTCAATATACTTTAGCTCGACTGCTTCTTTATCTATAAAATATTCGAAATTCTCGTTAATGGATACAGACACCCTTTGCTTCTTAACGGTTTGAGCAGTACTATTGGGTAAAACAAGATCTAGAGCATTGGTCGTAACCAAAGTAGAAGTCAACATAAAGAAAATCAATAACAGAAATACAATATCCGTCATAGAAGACATGCTAAAAGCAGCACTTACTTTATTTTTAGACCTCAGTGCCATACTTATTTATTTTTGGCAATAATTTCTAAAAACTTTGCCGTACCCTGCTCCATCATAAATATTGCATAGGTAACTTTTGATACCAATTGATTGTATGCCAAAAAGGCGACAATACCAACAATTAAACCAGCAACTGTTGTGGTCATAGCAGTATAAATACCCTTTGAGAGCATCTCAACATCAATTTGACCTCCTGCACTAGCCATTTCATGAAAGGCTATAATCATTCCTATAACCGTCCCTAAAAAACCAATCATAGGAGCAGCTCCCGAAATCGTTGCCAAAGAAGACAAATTTTTCTCTAAATTATAAACTTCAAGATTTCCTTGTCGCTCCATAGCATCCTGAACATCTTTAGTAGTGCCATTCTTTAAAAGTACGCCTTTAGCTACCATATTGGAAACAGGGTTGGCAGATTTATGACATAAATCAAGTACCGATTCAACTTTATTGTCAGCAATATAATCATTGACCTTATCCATAAATTGAGGGTCAGTCTTTATTGCCTTTTTAATCACTTGAAAACGTTCCCAAAAAAAGTATACAGTAAGTAAAGAAAGAACACCCAAAGTAAGCATGATGATTTGACCACCTAAACCTCCACTTGTAATTAATTCAAGAATTGAAAGTGTTTTTTCTACCGGCTCAGTAGTTTGTACTAAATCTACTCCTAAAGAGTCTAAAGGAACAGGAACTTGTAAAAAGATTGTTTTCATTTAAATATCATTTAGTCTCAATTAAGAACGCTAATATCCTAAAGAGATTGCATTAAAATATAAGTACCTGCACCAGCAAAGTAGCCAATTAAAGCTAAGATAGAAATCTTTTTTAGATACCACACAAAATCTATTTTTTCTAAACCCATTGCTGCAACACCTGCTGCAGAACCAATAATTAAAGCACTTCCACCAGTACCAGCACAAAATGCTAAAAATTGCCAAAAAACACCATCTTGCGCAAAGTTTCCTACTGATGTAATTTCATACATACCCATAGATCCAGCAACCAAAGGAACATTATCAACAATGGCAGAAAGCAATCCAATAACGATATTAATTGCATAAATATCGCCACCAAACCATTCATTTAAATTTTGAGCCATAACTGCCAAATGACCTGCAGACTGCAAACCAGCAACTGCTAATAGAATCCCTAAGAAAAATAACACACTAGCTGTATCAATTTTTCGCAGCACACCAATCACAGATAATTGAGATTTATCTGCTTTATTTTTACTCCGATGAATAATTTCAGTAACCAACCAAAGAACACCTAAACTCAACATCATTCCCATAAAAGGGGGTAAATGCGTTAAAGTTTTGAAAACAGGGACAAACAATAAACCTGCTACCCCTAAAAAGAAAATCAAATTTCTTTCAAATGCAGTTGTAGGATCCGAATCGTCTTCATTTCCAACTTCTACAGGACGAACAATCTCACCCTTCATTGTAAAAGAAAGTACCGTTAATGGCACCAACATGGCAACAATACTAGGAACAATTAAAGTCTTAATTATAGTCATAGTAGTTAACTGCCCACCAATCCACAACATAGTAGTGGTCACATCACCAATTGGAGACCAAGCACCTCCAGCATTTGCTGCTACTACAACAATACCAGCAAAAAACCAACGTTCATACTTGTCATCGATTAACTTTCTGAGTAAAGAAACCATAACAATAGTTGTGGTTAAATTATCTAATGCTGCGGAGAAAAAGAAAGTAAGCACACTAACAATCCACAACAATTTTACTCTATTTTTTGTTGTTATCTTATCAGTTATTATTGAAAAACCTTCGTGAGCATCAACCAACTCAACAATAGTCATTGCACCCAATAAGAAAAATAAAATACTAGAAATTTCACTTAAATGATGTAGCAGTTGTTCTTCTATGAAATGTTGATCAGCACCACTTAGAACAAATAAAGTCCAAACCAACACACCTGTAATTAATGCAGAAGCAGCCTTATCAACTTTAATTGGGTGTTCTAAAGCAATAGCTAGATATCCCAGTACGAAAATAACAATCATTAATGTTAACATAAATTCAAATAATAAGGTTGTTTTTTACTTAAAAAATTTCGCACAAATTTATAAAACTAAACGCGATTTATTAAACCTAATTAGATAATTTATTACAAAAAAAAGCGCCATAAAGGCGCTTAAAAAATTAGTCATCTAAAGCAACTAATTCAATTTTTGCAGGAATAACTTCTGTTGCTCCATTAACCTCAAAATTAAAAGGAAAAATCAAATCCATAGATGTTGGAGTTTGATTTTGAACTTCGAGCACATAGGGATCATCTTCCTGACCTTCTTGAACAATGGTTAAAATATTTCCGTCAACAAACCAAGATCCAGAAAGATCAATCAAAGATTCCTCATCTTCACCACATTCATCAAGATGATCATCCATTGTTACGGCACCATCTTCTGAAAATAAAAACAAATTGTCATGAGAGCAAACAGGTAGAACATCCGTAACTAATGGAAACTCTAACAAATTAATATATGCGCCCATAAATTCAGCAGTTACAGAATCTACACGCCATGTATGCATAGGCAAGAGTTCAGACAATAACTGATAGGTACAAGACCCATCATCTTCTTCTGCCTGAGCACTATAATTAACAGCATTTACATCTGTACATCCAGCAACTGGATCTTTTTCACAACTTGAAAAAGTAAATAACAAAACAATAAAGAGTAATACGTGACGAGTTTTCATAATACTTTAATTAAATATTAACGCAATTTACAATTCTTTAGAATATATACTTCCACTGCAATGATTTTTAACACATCCTGTTACTGACGAAAGCACATTATCTTCCCCTCTTAACTTCAGTATACCTAAAAAGGCAAAAGACATAGCTTCTTTTCCTTGAACAAGAGTATCATCAGCTTGTACCCATACATTAGGAATCATATGCGCTAACCTTTTTAATAAAAAACCATGATAAACACCACCGCCTGTCAAATATACCGATGTTAAATGGTAACGCATCACAACAGATGAAATTTGTATTGCTGTATGCTCTACAAAGGTTCGCATTTGATTCTCAACAGACAAGCATGACTGATCAAGCAATGGCAATACATGATCTGCAACCCATTCCCAAGCTAAAGATTTTGGAAAAGGTTTGCTGAAATAATGAAGACCATTTAATTGGCCTAACAAATCTATATCTAAATTACCTTTTGAAGCAATTTCACCTTTATTGTCATATTCAAAACCCATTTTTTCGGACAATAAATTCAATACAATATTAACCGGACAAATATCAAAAGCAATTCGAGTTCCATGAATATCGAATGATATATTCGAAAAACCTCCAAGATTTAAACATGCATCATAATCTGTAAACAATAATTTATCTACCATAGGTACCAAAGGTGCACCCTGACCTCCGAGCACAACATCTTGTGATCTAAAATCATAAACTACTGGTTTTTGTATTACATCATAAATAGGTTTAGGATCACCTATTTGTAGGGTAATTCCTTTATCTGGCTGATGAAAAACAGTATGTCCATGAGTCGA
>NTKG01000015.1 GCA_002457305.1 Bacteroidetes bacterium MED-G21
TCTGGAGGGAATGGAGTTGTAGGCTTTTTCCATGCTTACCTGATTAAAGTGCTTTGAAAACAGCGGCATGTAAGCGCTTTTCTTTCCGCCAAAAGGGGGGCGGTTGCTGTAGAGCTTGTCGTTAAATAGCAGTCCGACCAATTTGCCATTTTTTGCCAGTAACTTTTTCATTTGAATCAGGTATTTTTCTCTTAAATCTGGATGAATGGCACAAAAGAAGGTTTGCTCTATAATGAGCTCGTATTGTCCTTGGTGCTTAAAAAAATCGGCGCAAATAAGCTGAGACTTTGGGAACTTGGGGTTTCTTTTTTGGAAATTGTCTAAGGCTTTTTCCGCCCAGTCTATTAGGTGTACCTGTTTAAATCCTAATTCGTAAAGATACTCTGCTTCATAGGCATTGCCACAGCCGGGAATAAGGATTTTGATGTTTTTGTTTTCCAGCTGCTCAAAGTATTCCTTTAAAGGGGTAGATATGTGTCCGATGTCCCAGCCCGTGTCTTGGTTCTCATATCGTTCGTTCCAGAGGTCTTTGCTGAGCTTCATTTCCAATTTTTAAGTTTGCTTGTACGTCCTACACCAGGGTTGAAAAAGTTGGTGGGGTCTAATGTTTTATAAAACTTAGTAAGCACTGGTTTTGCAACATATTCATGACCTGTATTGTGCTCAGCAGGATACTCAGCGTTTCTTTGATCATAGAGTGCCAATAATTCTTCTTTTAATTTTTTCGAATCAACGCCTTTTTTTAAGATGTAATTGTGGTGAAATACATGACAAAACAGATGGCCGTAGTAAAATTTTAATTCAATTTTATCGTCGATGTCTTTAGGCAGTGTTTCGAGCCATTTTTTTTCATTTCTAGGAAAGGCAATATCGAGAGACATCATTTTGCCAATATTTTTATTGTTCAAGGCTTGGTATCTGCCTATCGCACTTGCAGAAACATACCTGTGAAGCATGGCTTTTTTTCCTTCCTTGGAGCTGCACATGAAAAAATCACCTTCGTTGTGTTTGAAAAAATCATTGAAATAAGTCTCGGCTTCTTGTATACCTTCATCGGTCATCTCAATAATCCAATGGTGTTCATATTGGTTTCTAAAAGCTTCCATTTTTTTAGGCAAATGATTGGGCCAAAAATGGCTTAAAAACTGCATTAATTTATCAGAAAATTTTTCTGGAAGGAACCTAAATTTCTCTGCTACAATATCAACAGTTCTTTTAAATTCAAAAAGTGTAGGAAGAAAGTTGGTTCCTAATTTTTCAATCACTAAAAAAGTGTCTTTACTGTATTTTTTAGCAGCATCGTAACAATCTCTGTGTAGATAATCTCCCAATCGGGGAAGGGCTTTGAAGTTTTTAAGAATATCTCTTCTTATTTTCCAAAAGACATCTGCATTATTTGAGCCAATATAAAATACCTTGCTTTTTTTAGGGGCCGGATAGGTGTCCAAGCGCACAGCAAATACTGCCACTTTACCTGCGCTGCCTGAAGCGCCATACAACAATCTTTTGTCTGCATTAAAACGCGATGGCGTATCCTCTTCAACCCCTCTTACAATTTCAGCGTATTTGTCATCAGAACCGAGTTTGTCTGATGCTTCAAAATCTGAGCTGCTGTAATTTTTGTTTTCTAAATTATTTAATATTTCTTCTGGACTGGATCCTAAATTTAAACCCAATTCATTAATCAATTCGAGCTCTCCCTCTGAATTGACTCTGCCGTATAATGCATATTGGGTATAGGCTGGTCCTCTATGAACCAAAGAGCCACCAGAGTTATTGCATACGCCCCCAACAATTGATGCGCCTATTGAGGTGGAGCCAATCACCGAATGGGGTTCTTTGTTTAGAGGTTTTAATATGTTTTCTAAATCATACAAACTGCTTCCTGGAAGCGCGATGATTTGCTCTGCGTTTTTTATCAGATGAATAGATGTTATTCGAAGCGTGTTTATAATGACAACAGGACGGTCGTAGTCGTTTCCGAATGGTGTAGAACCGCCAGTTAATCCGGTGTTTGCAGCTTGCATGATAACGCTTACATCGTTTTTAACACAAACCTTTAATACCTGCCACATTTCAAGTAATGTTCCAGGCTTTACAACAGCTAAGGCTTCTCCCTTTCCATAGCGCCAACCAGTAATAAATGGTTCTTTACCCCATTTGTTGGTAATGACATTTTTGTTGCCTACAAGACCTTTAAAGCTTTCAATTACATTACTATTTCTAGTCATTTTATATATAATATGGCTGCTGTTGTTGCCAAAATTAATTTTTATTCAGATTTAAATGAAGGGTATTTATCTCTGAAAGGATCATCAACCAAAAGTACGGGTTAAATGTTAAGATTGAAAGTGCAATAATTTCTAATCCTTTGCAATTATCTGTAGAACAATCGTATTTTTGTGCCGCACTTTAATTCATAAACCTAAAGAGCAGTCATGGAAAAATATGATGTAGCCGTTATTGGTTCGGGTCCAGGAGGATATGTTGCAGCCATTCGCTGTGCACAGCTGGGTATGAAAACCGCTTTAATAGAAAAGTACGATACCTTAGGTGGAACCTGTTTAAATGTGGGATGTATTCCTTCTAAAACTTTATTGGATTCTTCGGAACATTTTCACAATGCTGCACACAGCTTTGCTGATCATGGTATTGAGATTAATACGCCAAAAGTTAATTTGCCACAAATGATGAAGCGCAAAGCACAGGTGGTAGAACAAACTTGTGCTGGTATTGATTTTTTAATGAAGAAGAATAAAATTGATGTGCTTAAAGGTTGGGGCTCTTTTGTAGATGCCACACATATAAAAGTGTCTAAAGATGATGGTGAGGTTCAGATCGAAGCAGCAAAAACAATTATTGCTACTGGATCAAAACCGACAACATTGCCTTTTATTAAAATTGATAAAGAGCGTGTCATTACTTCTACAGAAGCTTTGAGCTTAAAGGAAGTTCCTAAGCGTATGGTGGTTATTGGTGGTGGTGTTATTGGTTTAGAGTTGGGTTCTGTTTACGGAAGATTGGGTACGGAAGTGACTGTGGTGGAATATTCAGATTCTTTGATTTCTTCTATGGATAAATCGCTTGGAAAAGAGATGCGCAAGGTGCTAAAGAAAGATTTAAATTTTAACATTAAATTAAATTGTGGCGTTACTGCAGTAGAAAGAAAAGGGGATGAGGTGCATGTAAAGGCTAAAAATAAGAAAGGTGAGGAAGAGGTGTTTACAGCAGATTATTGCTTGCTTGCTGTGGGGCGTAGTGCTTATACCGATAAGCTTGGATTGGATAATGTTGGTGTAAAAGTAGATGAGCGTGGACGGGTAGATGTGAATGAAAACTTACAAACCTCTGTACCGAATATTTATGCCATTGGCGATGTGGTTCGAGGGATGATGCTTGCTCACAAAGCCGAAGAAGAAGGTGTTTTTGCAGCCGAGCACATGGCTGGCGAAAAACCGCATATCAATCATAATTTAATTCCGGGTGTGGTATACACATGGCCTGAAGTGGCAGCGGTGGGTAAAACCGAAGAACAGTTAAAAGCTGATGGCGTTAAGTATAAAGCAGGGGCATTTCCATTTAAAGCAAGCGGAAGAGCTAGGGCGTCTAACGATACCGATGGTTTTGTGAAAGTGTTGGCCGATGCCAATACAGATGAAATTCTTGGGGTACACATGATTGGGCCTCGTGCAGCAGATTTAATTGCTGAGGCAGTTGTGGCAATGGAATACAGGGCTTCGGCAGAAGATATTGCACGCATCTGTCATGCGCATCCAACATTTACTGAGGCGATGAAAGAAGCTGCCTTAGATGCCACCGATAAAAGAGCTTTACACATCTAAATATGATGTACGATTTTATAAAATTATTGAAAAGCCTCCCATTTATGGAAGGCTTTTTTATTTGATATTTAAATTGAGAAAACGAAACAGTATCTTTGAGTTATGAAATTCCAAACGCACATCAGACATCTAGAAAATCCGAATTTAAAATACGTTTTATTGGATTTTTTTAAGAACGAGTCCAATCTTATTTTGTTGGATGGCAATGCCTCAAAAGGCGATTCTTTTGAATGGGTGGTGGCAGCCGGTACGGTAGATGAAATTAGTGTTGGGTCGGAAAGGGCTTTTGAACTGGTTCAGGACTTTCACAACCGCCATAAAGACTGGGTTTTTGGCTCTATGAGTTACGATCTTAAAAATGGATTAGAGCAGATGGAGTCAAAGCATCCTGATGGTATACAGGCGCCAGGCTTGCACTTTTTCTTGCCCAAATATTTGTTTGTGTATAGCGCGCATCACTTTGTGGTTTATCACCATGAAAGTGCAGATGAATTTGATACAGCTATTTTTGAAACCGACTTTAATGGTTCAGGTAATATTGGTTTTGATGGCATGGTTAAAGCACGCGTCTCTCGAACGGCGTATGTAGAGAATGTAGAGGCAATTAAGCAACACATTCAGCGTGGCGATATTTATGAGATGAATTACTGTCAGGAGTTTTATGCCGAGTCTTCTGAGTTAAACACTTTAGAAGTTTTTAGAGCTTTAAATAGGGTTTCTAAGGCGCCTTTTTCCTGCTATTTTAAGCTGGGCAATTGCCATTTGATTTCTGCCAGTCCAGAGCGGTTTATTAAGAAAGATGGCACACATGTTATTTCTCAGCCGATTAAGGGAACGCGCAGAAGAAGCACAGATAAAGAAGAAGATGCACGGTTAAAAGCTGAGTTGTTCGAAAATCAAAAAGAGCGTTCAGAAAATGTCATGATTGTTGATTTGGTACGCAATGATTTGTCGCGTATTGCGAAAAAAGACAGTGTAAAAGTAGATGAGCTTTTTGGTGTGTACACCTTTGATCAGGTGCATCATATGATCTCTACCATAAGCTGTGAGCTTAGGGAGGATATAGGCTTAAAAGATGTTTTTGAGGCAGCTTTTCCAATGGGCTCTATGACGGGTGCACCTAAGATTAGGGCGATGGAACTGATCGAAAAGTTTGAACAGACCAAACGTGGTTTGTATTCTGGTACTGTTGGGTATATAAGTCCCGAAGGGGATTTTGATTTTAATGTGGTCATCAGAAGCATGCAATATAATGCATTAAATAAGTATCTTTCCTTCATGGTTGGAGGTGCCATTACCATTGGTAGTGATGCCGAGTTAGAATATGAAGAATGTTTAGTTAAAGCCAAAGCGCTCTTTGAGGTTTTGGAAGGGAAATATGCAGAAAGCGTTTCTTAAATATTGTAATGAAATTGGGCTTGGTAAGGACGATAAAATCCTTGTTGCCTTAAGTGGAGGTCTCGACTCTGTTGCATTGTTGTACTTGATGCATATGTCTGGCTTTTATGTGGAAGCAGCGCATTGTAATTTTAATTTACGTGGCGAAGAGTCTGATGCAGATGCACAATTCGTAAAAGAGCTATGTGCTGCCTTAGGGCTGCCTGTTCATGTGAAAAATTTTGACACAGAGGCCTATGCAAATGATTTTGGTATTTCCATTCAAATGGCTGCACGCGACTTACGTTATGCCTGGTTTGAAGAGCTGCGCTCTAAAAATGGTTTGGCTTATATTGCAACAGCGCACCACAGAGACGATCAAGTTGAAACGGTATTGATAAACCTTTCCAGAGGAACAGGTTTAAAAGGGATGCAAGGTATGAAGCCTTTGCAAAATAAGATCATCAGACCCCTTTTGTTTACAGACAGATCTGCATTAGAAGTGTGGATGCAAAAAGAAAAGCATGCATACAGAGAAGACAGCAGCAATGCTTCCATAAAATATACCCGAAATAAACTGCGACATCAGGTGATTCCGATTCTCAAAACGCTTAACCCTTCTTTAAGCACAACAGTGCAAGAAAATGTAGAGCGTTTTGTTGGAAGTGAAACAAATTTGTCTTTCCTGCTCGAAAAAGAACGCCAAAACATTGTTTTACAAAAGGGCACCGAGCAGCATTTTATCTTGTCTGCACTTACCGCTTACCCTTCGCCATCGTCGGTTTTATATTATTTTATATCAGATTTTGGTTTCCACGACTGGAAGGCCATAGAAAATATGTTGAATTCTGAGTCTGGAAAAATCATTTACAGCCAGACGCATGCGCTTCTAAAAGATCGAGAAGTCTTGGTTTTGAGAGAAAAAAAAACGGTTGAGCAGAGCAGATATTTAATTGAAAAGACAAAGTCTGGTATTTCAAGTCCTTTGAAAATGCAATTTTCGTGTGTGCCAGCAAAAGATTTTAAAATAAATACTTCCTCGCTTGTGGCTGCATTAGATTATGACAAACTCACTTTTCCTTTAGAGCTTCGAAAATGGAAAGAAGGAGATGCCTTTCAGCCTTTGGGGCTCAAAGGCAAGAAGAAGCTGAGCGATTTTTTCATCGACCAGAAAAAAAATCTTTTTGAAAAAGAGAACACCTGGCTTTTGTGTTCCAATGATCAAATTGTATGGGTGGTTGGCAGTAGAATTGATGAGCGTTTTAAACTTGTAGAGAAGACTCAAAAGGTTTACCTTGCAGAGCTAAATGACGTTTTTGGCAAGTAATTTGCTCAACAAAATAGAAAAAATACGCAATGAGAAGCATTTTAAGTTTTCTAATTTCATTTTTAATTGTTGCGCCATCATGGGGGCAAATGTACGATCCGGTAAAATGGAGTTTTAATGTTGATGTTGTTAATGAAAATGAGGTAGACCTTGTTATTCATGCAGATATAGAAGATGGATGGTATGTGTATTCTCAGGATGCAGGAGATGGTCCTATATCGACCTCATTTGCTTTTTTTGATAACGATAAAGTAGAACTTATAGGCTCTGTTACTGAAGGCGAGGCTATAGAAGATTATGATCCTAACTTTGAGGCCACATTAAGGTTCTTTAAGTCTGAAGCTGATTTTACACAGCGCATAAAATTACTTACGCAAGATACGACCCTAATTAAAGGGGAGTTCGAGTTTATGGTGTGTAACAAAGGCATGTGTTTGCCGCCAGAGTGGGTCGATGTAGAGGTGGTGTTGCCAGCGGCTCAGATTGCTGCTGAAGAAAATAAGGGCTTTGCATCAACAACTTCAGAACAAGGTATTTGGAGTATTTTCCTAATTGCTTTTTTAAGTGGTTTTGTGGCATTGCTTACGCCTTGTGTATTCCCAATGATTCCGATGACGGTAAGCTTCTTTACCAAGCAGAGTGAAAATAAAGCTGCCGGCATACGCAATGCGATTATATACGGCTTGTCTATCATCTTTATTTATGTGATTTTAGGTGTAGCAGTTTCAGCAATTTTTGGTGCCGATGCTCTAAATAATATGGCCACCAATGTGTATTTTAACATTGCCTTTTTCTTATTACTGGTTGTTTTTGCCGCTTCTTTCTTAGGGGCATTCGAAATTACCATGCCTAATTCATGGATCAATAAGGCCGATTCGGCTTCCGATCGTGGGGGCTTAATAGGTATTTTCTTTATGGCTTTTACCTTGGCTTTAGTCTCGTTCTCTTGTACAGGACCTATTGTAGGAACCTTGCTTGTGGAGGCTGCTTCTGGTGGATCGTATATGGGTCCTATTATAGGTATGTTAGGCTTTTCACTAGCCATTGCTTTGCCTTTTGCTTTTTTTGCTGCCTTTCCGGGTTGGTTAAACTCATTGCCTCAGTCGGGTGGTTGGTTAAATTCGGTAAAAGTGGTTTTAGGTTTCTTGGAGCTGGCACTTGCATTTAAATTCTTATCTAATGCCGATTTGGTATTGCAGTCGCACTTGCTGGAACGCGAGGTGTTTATTGCCATCTGGATCATCATTTTCGGATTGCTTACAATGTACCTCTTAGGCAAATTAAAATTAGCACACGACAGTGATCTTCCTTACATCTCTGTTTCGCGTCTTTTTATGGCAACCCTTACGGGAGCTTTTACGGTGTATATGATTCCTGGCTTGTGGGGTGCGCCACTTAAGTTAATTAATGCCTTTCCGCCACCAATGCACTACAGTGAATCGCCTTACGGTGTTGGTAATACTGCCGGTGGATCGGCTGTAGCAGCGCACCATTCTGAAGAAGAAGGACAGCATCTAGGGCCACAGGGCATTATGGTATTTCACGATTATGAAACTGGTCTTGAACATGCGCGAAAAGTAAACAAGCCAGTGATGCTTGATTTTACGGGCTGGGCATGTGTCAACTGTAGAAAGATGGAAGAACAAGTGTGGTCAGACGCCGAAGTAAAACGTCTCTTGTCTGAAGAGATGGTTTTGATCTCTTTGTATGTAGATGAACGCACCAAATTACCTGCAGAGGAACAATATGAAACCACCATTGCTGGTAAAAATAAAAAGGTGAGAACCGTTGGAGATCAATGGATGGTGATGCAAACGGAACGCTATAAGACCAATTCACAACCCTATTATTTAGTAATTGATACAGATGAGAATGTATTGGTTGAACCTGCCAATTACCAAGATTATGGTTCTGTTTCTGTGTTTAAAGAGTGGCTGCAAAGAGGCCTAGATTCTTTTACAAAATAAGTATGGATCGCATTCGTAAAGAATTTTTAGAAGCTCAAGAAGTACTTACTTCTTTTATGGCGGAAGAGAAAAACTTTTTAGCCATAGAAAAGGCTGCTGCGCTAATGGTAGAAGTTTTTAAAAGCAATGGCAAACTTATAAGCTGTGGCAACGGTGGCTCTATGTGCGATGCCATGCATTTGGCCGAAGAGCTTTCAGGTCGTTTTCGATCTGATAGACCAGCACTTCCTGCACTGGCCATTTCAGATCCTTCTTACATGTCTTGTGTGATTAACGATTACGGTGCTGATGCCGTCTTTTCGCGTTATGTGGAAGGGATGGGTTTTGAAGGTGATGTGCTTGTGGCCATTAGTACCAGCGGGAATTCTACCAATGTTATTAATGCTGCTAAAGCAGCCAGAGCTCAGGGCATGAAGGTTATTGCACTTACCGGAAAAACAGGGGGCGAGCTTGCGGCACTTGCCGATGTTGAAATTCGTGCCCCACATTCTCAATATGCCGACCGTGTGCAGGAAATCCATATTAAAGTGATTCACACACTGATTCATTGTGTTGAAAAGGAATTATTTAAGAATTCTTAGCCTTATTCTTCCGCCTCATAAAGCTCAAAGTTGAGATGTTGGGTACTTTTTATGAAGAATGTTTTCTCGAGCAACTTACAGGTTATTTTAGCGGCTTTTTCTGAGCTTTCCGGCAGGGGCAAAAAGTAGGAGGCAAGTGCTTCATCTGAATCTGCACCTGCTGTTGCCTCAAATTTAAAGTGCGAGTGCGTAAAACGATTTAAGGCTTCCTGGTCTTCATTTCTATCGAAGCAGATACACAAAACAATTCCAAAAGCGCCATTTTCAGCTTTGCATTCTTGGACCATATTCCTGTTAATAATTTGAAGCATTTCTGCTTCTTTGTGTTGTATAGAAATGATAAAAGCTTCGTTTTCTTTTCGGTAGCCCGCCAAAGCAATGTCTATGACCTCTATGAGTTGCGAAGGGATGTTCATGAGGTATGGAATAAGTTTAGGAGTTGTTGTGCTGCCACAAAAGGGCTGAGCTCGCCATTGACTACGGCCTTTTCTAGATCATTCAATTTTGCTTTTATTTTTGGATGCTTGTAAAAGTGACTTCCCAGCTGTTCCTGAATGCTTTCGTGTAACCAAAATTGGGCTTGTTTCTTTCTGTTTTCCTCAAAATGATTGTTTGTGATACAGTGGTTCATAAACGAATCAATGGTATCCCAAATTTCTGTAATTCCTTTGTTCTCATATGAAGAACAAGTCAGTACTCTTGGTATCCACTTGTTCTTTTTGGAAGGGAAGAGGTGAAGACCTCTTTTGTATTCGTTTACGGCTATTTTGCTTGGGTTAAGGTTGTCGCCATCGGCTTTGGTGATGGCAATAGCATCGGCCATTTCCATAATACCTCTTTTAATGCCTTGCAGCTCATCGCCGGCTCCAGCAAGCATAAGCAGTAAGAAAAAGTCTACCATAGAGTGAACGGCTGTTTCAGATTGTCCGACCCCCACTGTTTCTACCAGAATTACTTCATATCCGGCTGCTTCACAGAGCAAAATGCTTTCTCGTGTTTTGCGGGCCACGCCACCCAAGGAACCGGCTGTGGGCGAAGGGCGTATAAATGCCAGTGCATCTTTGCTCAATTCTTCCATGCGGGTTTTGTCGCCTAAAATGCTTCCGCGGCCTTCTTCGCTGCTGGGGTCAATGGCTAAAACAGCTACTTTTTTCCCCATGGCGGTGATGTGTTTCCCAAAGCCTTCGATAAAGGTGCTTTTTCCTACACCTGGAACACCTGTAATGCCTATGCGAATAGATTTTCCAGTCATAGACATGCTTTGCTCCAATATTTTTTGTGCCAAGGCTTGGTGCTCGGCTTTTGTACTTTCTACTAAAGTTATGGCTCTTCCCAAGATGCTGATGTCGCCATTGGCCAGTCCCTGAACGTATTCTTCAGCGCTAAATTCTTCTTTTTTATGGGTTTCCTTAGGCTTAATCATGCAGGAACATATTTTCTAGAGTCAGACTGAAAAGCTGTTTTAAGCTGATGCCATAACAAGCGGCTTGTTGTGGAATGATGCTTTCTTCGGACAAGCCCGGAATGGTATTAATTTCAATTAAATAAGCTTGGTCTTTTTCAACAATATAATCCATGCGAACCAAGCCTTTTAAATGAAGGGTATTGTATATTTTTTTACTTATTAATTGAACCTGCTCTTTGATCTCATCACTCACTCTAGCAGGTGTTATTTCTTGTGATTTGCCCTCGTATTTGGCTTCGTAATCGAAGAAGTCGTTTTCGGTGGTAATCTCTGTTAGGGGTAGTGCAATTAGTTCACCCTCTTTTTCAATAAGCCCACAGGTTACTTCGATGCCATCTATAAAGGCTTCTATGAGTACCTGATTGTCATGCTTAAAGGCTTCTTTAATGGCCTGTTCCCATTGTTCTGATGCTGTAACTTTTGAAATTCCGAAGCTCGAACCCGCTCTGTTGGGTTTTACAAAACATGGCAGGCCTATGTTGTTTTCTAAGGCTTGGGTATCGTAGGCTTCTCCTTTATGAATCATGATGGCTTTGGCACTAGTAATGTTGAAGTTTTTTAAAAGCGTATTACACATGCCTTTGTTAAAGGTAATGGAAGCTTCAAAGCTGCCACAACAATTGTAAGGTATGTTTAGGAGGTCAAAATAGGCCTGTAAGATGCCATCTTCTCCTGGTGTTCCGTGTATGGCCATAAACACGCCATCAAAAGATATTTTGTTGTTCCCTGCTGAAAATGAAAAGTCATTTTTATCAATAGGGTAGGTTTGTTGCTCATAAACTGCATGCCAGTCTGTACCTTCTATATGAATGATGTAAGGTGTGTATTTATTCGTGTCGATATGCTGTGCGACCACTTCGGCACTTTTTAATGATATAGCGCTTTCTGAGGAATCGCCGCCTCTAAGAATGGCAATATTTTTTTTCATATATAATTGGCCTTCCTTTGGGAAGAAATTAAAAATTGAAAGTTAAAGATTAAAAGTTAAAGATTAAAATTTAACTGATTTGCCCTGTTATTGGAAGTCATAGAAACTTTTGCGTTTGGTAAGCTTTAAATCTTGGAGAATGGCTGATTTGACATTAATACTTAGGTTAAAGCTTTGTTGAAATCCATATGGGATCCAGTTAAATCGGAGCTCCCAACAATGTAGGTCTCTATAGAAATCGAGTGAGGTGTAAGAAATTTCATTATTGTCGAAGTCGTACCCCGAATGGAAGCCAATTTTCCATTTTTCTGTGAGTCGTATATTACCATTAATGTTAAAGGTTTGTCGTACGTTCTTTTCAAATATGGGCTTGCTGTAATTGTAGCTGTAGTTTAAACCTACATCCCAAGGAATATTAAAGTCTACATAGTCTTCTAATTGGTTTTGTATCATATTCCATTCTTCGTCAGATGCATTTTCAGGCCTTTCTTGGGCAATAGATTTTTCAGCGTTTTTAAGACTCCAATTAATCGTAAAATTAAAGTTGGTTAAGCGACCTAATGATAATTTATTTTTCCATGCATATTGATGAATTCTAGTGCCTTCACTATTTATTTGGTAAGGGTTTATAGACCCATTAAATTTTATATTCATTTTAGGAATTAATTCTGTTCTTCCGTTAAATGTGAAATTGGATAAATTGAAGGAGTCGACAGCAAGATTGTAATTGCTTCTAAAATTTAGGTTTCTAAAAACGGTAATTTTTTTATACTCTGCGATGCTGTCATTTACTTTTCGCACTTTTAATTCTATATTGTTGTCTAGGTTAAAGCTGATGTTACCGGATTTTCCTGAAGGCGCAGTCCCAAAAATTCCTTGGCTGTAATAAGAGTATGATTGTTCGTTGCCAAGCGTGTCGACAGTAGTAGATCCGTAGTATCCCCATTTTTCGTCACCAAAGTCAGGTCGGTATGAGTATGATATACTTGGACTGAAGACATGTCTTAGCGCTTTAATTTTTTTAGATTTAAATGAATACATACCGAATATTCTTGTGTTAAATCTCATACTGGTGTTAAAATCTCTTACAGCGCGAATGCCATTCACAGTATTTTCTTCTACGTAAAGAGAATCTTCGTTCCACGATTTTTCGATGCGGTTATAATACCAGCGTTCGGTGTAGTTGGCTGCAGGGCTTACATTAATATATTTTAAGAGTTTAAATGAACTGTTGATGGGTATTTTATGCTGAATACCATACCGCATATTGTCTATGGTTTCTCTTGTAAAGAGAAGGCTGTCTATCGTTTGAATTTGGTTTTTTGCATTTGCATTATATGCAATGGTTATTTTTTCGTACCATTTTTGTTTTCCAGAGGCTTGTTTTCTTTTAAAAGGGTTAATTCTGTTCATGTTAAATGCCATATCTGGTAAGCTTAAACTCAATGCATTATTAAGCGTGTTTTGGCTGTGCCTAATATTTGTTGAAAGATTAAAAGGTTTTCCAGGCCAAGAATAGCTGTAAGAGATGTTGGAATTGAGTGTGTTTTTTAAATAATTATTATCAATTGTGGAGTTGAGCTGGTTGAAGCTACTCGAACCGGCATTTACTTTTGCACTGAAGCGTCTGTTTGGATGTGCTTTAGGGTCTTGGTTGTGTGTCCAATTAATAAAGAAGTCTCTACGGTCTTCAAAATTTGGTAAGCCTCTTTCTCCTAAGATGTTTTTTGAGTAACTCAAGCTAAAGTTTCCATGATATGCGTAACGTTTTTTATAAGTACTTTGTGTTTTTAATTGCCATGATCCTAAGGAAAATATGTCTCCACGTAATGCTAAGTCCATGTGGTCGTTAACAGAAAAATACCAACCTCCATTACTAAGGTTGTATCCACGATTTACAGAATAGCCGTAGTTAGGCATGATGAATCCAGAGCTTTGTTTGTCTTGTATTGGAAAGAAGCCAAATGGAATGGATAAGGGTGTAGGTATGTCTGCAATAACTAGGTTTGCAGGACCGCTTACAATTTTTTTGTTCGGTATTATTTTAAGTTTTTTTGCATTAATGTAAAAGTGTGGCTCATCGTGAGAACAGGTTGTATATTTACTTTCTTGAACATACATTGAGTTATCGCTGTTTTTTTTAAGTTCATCACCATGAATATAGCCTTCTCCGTCTTGCGTTTTCATTTCTTTAATTTTACCTTTTTTACTGTTGAAATTGTAAAGAATACTTTCACAGTAGTATGTTTTTCCGCCTTCTTTAAAGATTGGTTCGCCAATAATTTTTCCTGTGCTGTCGGGTAAACCAATAGCGAAAACAGTATTGTCGTTCCAATTAATAATGATGTGTTCTGCTTGAAGTTCGATGTCTTTATAGTTTACTTGTGCTTGATGATATAAGAGTACTTTTTTATTTTGAATATCGATTTGACTTGAATCTGTTGCAAAGTAGTGTACTTCAGAGGCCAGGAAAGGAGAAGATGTTGAAGTGCTGTCTTGTTCTATTTCTTGAGCAAGAATAGTATTTTTAGTTGTAGCTAAACAGAGTATTGAAAGTAAAAAAAGACGGTATGTAGATTTTCCTGACAAAAGTAAATTTTCTTTTTATTTTTGTTGACAACTAATAAAGCAAAACTAACTAAAAAAAGCCATCTGAGGTGAAACGTATAATAACGATATTTCTTGTACTTTATTCGATTCCTGTATGGTCTTATTTATTCTCTTCAGATTATAGTTTAGCGCTTAATAAAGTTGTTATTGATCCTGGTCATGGTGGAAAAGATCCTGGAAATCTAGGCACCGGACGATATCAGGCTCAAGAAAAAGATATTGCCCTTGATGTTTCTCTAAAGCTCGGTGCATATATTAAGGAGAACATGCCTGATGTTGATGTTGTTTACACGCGTGATAAAGATGTTTTTCCTAAGCTTTATGAGCGTACAGCTCTTGCAAATAGAGAAAAAGCAGATTTGTTTATTTCTATTCATTGTGATGCTTTTAGCGATCCTCAGGCACATGGATGTTCTTCTTTTGTTGTAGGAATGAATCATGGTAAACAATCTCGAGTTGCCATAAAAGAAAATCCTGTTATAAGCACAGAAGAGGATAAGTTGAATTATGGTAATTTTGATATTAACAGTCCAGAATATCAGATAGAAGTTTCTTTGTATCAAAAAATGTACGAGAAGAACAGCCTTTTACTAGCTGAAAAAATACAAACCCAGTTTAGAGAGAGAGTGAGTAGAAGAGATCGAGGTGTTAAGCGTGAACCTTTATATGTTACAAGCAGGGTTGCAATGCCTTCTGTTTTAGTTGAATTGGGTTTTTTAACCAATCCGAAGGAAGAGGATTTTTTGAATACAGAGCAAGGAAAAACTTATATGGCTTCTGCTATTTATAGAGCTTTTAAGGATTATAAAAGTGAGCAGGAAGGTGTGATTAAAGAAGTTGCAGAATTACAGAGCATTGTTTCTGGAGAAACAAATCTAGACCAATCTAATTTGCCTGAAAAAGATGATTTAATCTGTTTATCAGTTCAGGTTTTTAGTTCATCTAAGAAGTTAAAGGAGAAGGATATGAAAGACTTTGATGATCCTTTTTATTTGGCCGATAATAATATGTATAAATATTTTAGTGGCTGTTTTACTGATCTTAAAGCTGTTAAGAAACATCAAAAAGAACTAGTAAATAAAGGGTATGGTGATTGTTTTGTAGTAGGCGTGCATAATAATAAAAAGATCAATGTTGATAAGGTGTTAGAACTCCTTAAATAATTTGTATTTTCGTATCTTACAATCAGTAAAAGATGAAGTATACTAAAGAATTAGTCATAGGAATCACAGCTGTAGCTACTATTATTTGTTTTGTATGGGGTTACAATTTCTTAAAAGGAAAGAATGTTTTCACGAAAAAGCGTGATTATTATGCCTTTTATGAGCATGTTCATGGTTTACAAGTTGGTCAACCTGTTACTATTAACGGTTTTAAAATAGGCCAAGTCACAGAAATTAATTTTAGTAAATCTAATTATGGCCCCTTGTTGGTTGGTTTCCATATTTCGAAGCCTATCGATTTTAGTAAAGACACCAAAGTCGAAATATATGATATGGATATTATGGGGGCAAAAGGCTTGCAATTAAAGCCTGGTGTATTAAGAATGCATGCTTCTCCAGGTGATACGCTTATTGGTGACATACAAATCTCTTTGACTGAACAAGTTACCAAACAATTTGTTCCTATTAAAGATGGAACAGAAAGGTTAATAAATGTTTTAGATTCGACCTTAAGGTCAATTACTATTCTTACTGAAAAGGCAAGTCTTCTTATTGATGCAAATCACGAAAGTATTACGAGTGCCTCAGGTAATATTGACACACTATCAATGACATTCAATGCTCAGCGTCAACATTTTGAAGATATTGTAAATAATATTAAATCGTTTAGTGAAGTGCTTATAGAAAGCGATATAGACAAGGCGGTTTTACAAGTTGATGAAACGATGAGCAGCTTAGATCTTGTTTTGAATGATGTCAATTCAGGTCGTGGTAGCTTAGGTAAATTTATCAAGGATGGTGATTTTTACTCGGAAATGAGTGAGTCGATGACTCAATTAGAATTACTGCTTAAAGACATGCGCGAAAATCCAAAAAAGTATGTTCATTTTTCACTTTTTGGTCGCAAGGGTTCAGGGTCTTCAAAAGATTCAATTAAATAAGGTAAGCTGTTATGGAGGTTTCTAATTTGATATTTGTTTTATGCTTAGGTATTGCATCTTTCTTCTTCGGTAGGAATGTGATTAAAGTTAGGCGAAATATCATGTTGGGTCGTGATATTGATCGGTCTGATAGATCTAGAGATCGCTGGATGACCATGGCAAGAGTTGCATTAGGGCAGTCTAAAATGGTTGTTAGACCAGTAGCAGGTTTTTTACATATTTTGGTTTATGTAGGATTTGTAATTATCAATATAGAAGTTCTTGAAATTGTTATTGATGGACTTATAGGTACACATAGGGTTTTTGCTTTTATGGGTGCTTTTTATAGCTTTTTAATTGGCTCATTTGAGATACTTGCTTTTCTAGTATTGCTGGCTTGTGTGCTCTTTATGATAAGAAGAAATGTGTTGCAGATTAAACGTTTTGTAATGCAAGAGATGGACGGCTGGCCAAAGCTTGATGCCAATTTAATTTTGATTTTTGAAGTTGTGTTGATGAGTGCATTCTTGTTGATGCAAGGTGCTGATTTAGCGCTTCAGAATTTGGGCGCAGATCATTACGTTAAAGCTGGTTCTTTTCCTATTAGTTCTCTTTTACTTCCTTTGTTCGATGGAATGAGCATTGAAGCGATTGTGATGATCGAGAGAGCTTGTTGGTGGTTTCATATTTTAGGCATTTTAGCATTTTTAAATTACCTACCTTATTCCAAACACTTTCATATTATTTTGGCTTTTCCAAATACGTATTATTCTAATTTAGAGCCTAAAGGGGCATTTACAAATATGGCTTCTGTGAAGAGTGAGGTTCAAATGATGATGGATCCTAATGCTGATCCTTATGCTGCACCTGCAGAAGCAGAGGATGCGGAAGATCCAGGTCGTTTTGGGGCAAAAGATGTGAATGACTTAAATTGGGTACAGTTGATGAATGCATACTCCTGTACAGAATGTGGAAGATGTACCTCTGAAT
This sequence comes from Bacteroidetes bacterium MED-G21, assembly GCA_002457305.1. Lineage (GTDB taxonomy): Bacteria > Bacteroidota > Bacteroidia > Flavobacteriales > UBA7430 > MED-G21. Next base: position 17,171 of record NTKG01000015.1, read on the forward strand.
GTCCTGCCAATCAAACTGGTAAATTGTTGTCTCCACGAAAAATTATGATGGATACGCGTGATCGCTTGGAAGAGTTTGGAACACACGTTAGTGCAAATGGAAAGGATGGTGAAGACGGGAAATCTTTATTAGATGATTATATTACCCGTGAAGAATTGTGGGCTTGTACTTCTTGTAATGCCTGTACACAGGCTTGTCCAATTAATATAGATCCTCTTTCTATAATTTTAGATATGAGAAGATACTTAGTTATGGAAGAATCTGCGGCTCCTACAGAGTTGAATATGATGTTTACTAATGTTGAAAATAATGGTGCGCCGTGGCAATTCCCTGCGGTAGATCGTTTGAATTGGAAAGACGAAGCTTAATATGGAAAATAAACCAGTGTTAAAAGTTCCTACAATGGCCGAAATGATGGCTAAAGGTGAGCAACCAGATGTTTTATTTTGGGTTGGTTGTGCTGGAAGCTTTGATGATCGGGCTAAAAAAATCACCAAGGCTTTTGTTAAAATTTTAAATCATTTAGATTATAAATTTGCTGTTTTAGGGACTGAAGAGTCTTGTAGTGGTGATCCGGCTAAAAGAGCTGGTAATGAATTCTTGTTTCAAATGCAGGCAATGGCAAATATTGAGGTGATGAATGCTTATGAAGTTAAAAAAATAGTAACCACATGCCCGCACTGTTTCAATACCATTAAAAACGAATATCCTGAATTGGGTGGACTATATGACGTTATGCACCATACCCAACTTTTACAGTCTTTAATAGATGAAGGCCGCTTAACGGTGGAAGGTGGCGACTATAAAGGAAAGAAAATTACTTTTCATGACCCATGTTATTTAGGCAGAGCTAATGAAGTTTATGAAGCACCTCGAACATTAATCAATAATCTTGATGCTGAGTTGGTTGAGATGAAAAGATGTAAGTCTAGAGGCTTTTGTTGCGGTGCCGGAGGTGCTCAGATGTTTAAAGAACCTGAAAAGGGACAGAAAGATGTGAATATTGAACGTACAGAGGAAGCTTTAAAAATTCAACCTGATTTTATTGCTACTGGTTGTCCTTTCTGTAATACGATGATGACGGATGGAGTTAAGAATAAGGAAAAAGAAGAAGAAGTAAAAGTTTTGGATATAGCTGAAATGATTGCCACTGCTAAAGATTTGTAAGATGTGGGTAAATTTTGATGAATTACCGTTGCAAAGTCGCGTTTGGGTTTTCCAATCTAATCGAATAATGAGCCCTGATGAGCAATCTTCAATTGATAATGCCGTAAAACAGTTTGTTCAAAAATGGTCTACCCATGGTTTACAGATGCTTGCTTCGCATGTTTTATTTCACAATTGTTTTGTTATTATAGCTGCAGATGAGCAAAGACAAGCAGCTTCAGGTTGTTCTATCGATTCATTTACGGCTTTATTTAAAGCTTTTGGAACGCAATATAATCTGTCTTTTTTCGATCGTTTTTCAATTGCTCATAAATTAGGAGATGAGGTCCTAATTAGTAATCTAGATGATTTTAAACAGTTGATTAATGATGGACGTATCACGCCAGATACGCTTGTTTTTAATAATCTTATTGAACAGAGGCAAGATTTATCTACAAAATGGGAACTTCCTCTTAAAGAATCATGGCAAAAAAGGTATTTGTAGGTTACAAATCCATATAATGTTTATAAGCCCCTTGGAAATATAATTCTGCATCTTTTTGAAGAGATTTTTCTTCTAGTGAATCGGCTACATGGTATTCTAAAATCTTTTGATAATCTTCTGAAAACGCATAGTAACCATTTGGGCGAATGATGCCATAGCCTCTATGAAATGCATATGGGATCGCAGGGCGAATAGATGTGTTAAACAAGTCGCTTCCCCATTCGTAATTGCTGCCATCTATACGCAATTGACTTAATATGCTTTTATTGATGTCAATGTGAGAGCCCATTTGACTGTGAAAACTTCCTTGATACGCTTCATTTAAAACTTCACCATACCATAGCATTGGTATTTTAAAGCGTTCTTTTTGAGCAACCCTCCATTTTCTAGGAGAGTTGTGACTGTGGTCTGCTACAATAATGAATAAGGTGTTTTGGTACCAGTCTTCATCTTTTAAAGATTCCATGAATGCTCCAAAGTGCTTATCTGTATATGCTACCGAATTGATGTACTTATCCGATTTACTGTTAAAAGATAATTTGTGTTCTCCAGGGAAGTCATAGGGTGCATGAGAGCTAAGGGTGAATAGACAGCTGATAAAAGGTTCAGGAAGTCTGCTAAGTTCATTCTTAAATTGCGCAAACATATGCTCATCATGAACCCCCAAACGTCCGGAGGAGAGGTCTTTGTAGTTTTGTTGGTCTTTTACAAGATCAAATCCATGAGAGATTAAATAACTTTTTATGTTTCCAAAGGTAAGTTGTCCGCCATAGAAGAAAGAGGAATGGTAATTTTTTAGTGATTTATTTAGACAAGGTAATTTTCTTGATTTGTCTATTTCATTAATAATAGCAACATATGGAAATACAGGGAAAGATGAAAATATCGACGACATACCTTGGTCAGATGTCCAGCCGTTTGAATAGAAATCTGTAAAAAGAAGTCCATCCTTTTCTAATTTTTTGAAATGGGGTGTAATTCCAGGCAAGCCACCTAAAGTTTCAATATTGTCTGCCGACCAACTTTCTAAAATGACAAACACAATATTTGGTTCTTTTGTTTTTAATAGGGAGTACGATTCACTATTTTCTTGAGCTCTTATTCTTTGTTTAAAAGTTTCAGATTCAAGATCAGTATATTTCTTGTATGGATTGCCTTTAAAGCTATTTTTACTTTTAATGATGCTTTGTAAAACATTCCAATTGGGGTTTACAGTCACATCATTAAGAATAATGTGTTTTGAAAAATATGCATCACTTGTATTGAGTGGTACATCTCCCCATCCACCTCTAATTATTAATAGAAGTATCCCTAAAAAAAATGGGAAGTTTAATAATTTTAATGACGATGTTATTTCTGGAACTTAAAAAATGTTGATGAACAGAATATTTATACAATTTAATCATTATAAGCCCAATTATTGTTGCGCATAGCATGACCATGTAATGTTTGGGAGTGGCTGTTAAAAATACCTCGGAAGGGTTTTCGAAATAACGAATTGCAGTAAAATTTAATTTGGTACTCCATTCTTCATATAGGGCAATTTCTCCTCCTATGATTAGAGCTGTTATAAGAATGAAAAATATGTTTATCAATAAGACTGCTTTGTTGATGATGCGATTTAATATATGATTTACGCTTATAGAATTAATAAATAAAAGCAGTGTGATAATTGCTGATAGATATGCAATAAAAGACAGGTCTAGTTCGAGAGATTTAGGTATAATTTTAACTAATTCATTGGAAGAAAGGCCTAAAAATTCTTCGTAATAAAAACCTATAAAAAGTACTCGATTTATAAAAAAATAGAACAACCAGAATGCAAATAGTTTGATGAAATATTTTATGTTGTTCATGTATTATTGTTGTAAAAAAAAAGGCTGTCTATAGACAGCCTTTTATGATATATTTTATAAAAGTTTTTTAGAAGAATAAACTAAAGTTAACACCTAAGTTAAAGTTAGTTCCTTTAAGGTCATGAGACTCAACAATTAAATCTTCTGAATTATAAACTTTTCTTTCTCCATTCATGAAAGTTAGGTTCATAAATGGTTCAACAGCAAAGTGTTCTCTCCAAACAATAGTATAACCTAAACCTAGGTTAAAGTTTAGAGATTTGTCAGAGTTTTCAACAACTTCTTCTACATCTTGAAATGACATTACAGCATTACCATCAGCATCGAATTGAGGGACACCATTTTCAAAAACCTGGGCGTATTTTGTTATTGGTTCGTACGATTCGCTACTTACAGTTTGGCTGCTTAAAGAAACTTCCGTAAACAAATTGTTTGATACATAGTAACGACCAAAAACACCTATTTCAGCTACGCTGTTATTTAGTTCGTATGTGCTTTTGTCTACATTGTCACTTTGGAAGTTAATTAATGCACCGATAGCAACACCATCTTGCACAAAATAACCTACTTTAGGTGTAATTGCAAGTGACGTCCATTCATTGTTAGACATTTCACTACCAGCACCTAATAATACTGTTCCTTTACGAGTTTGAGCATCAGATGTTAGAGAAAATACTAATACTGCTGCTAATGAAAGAATAATCTTTTTCATACCTATTGAAATTTGTTTCTTTTTATTTCTTTTCTATTCTTTGAAAGCGTGAATTTACTAAAAATTCCAATATTACAAAGCTTTTGGCTATTAATATTGATATAAAAGTTCAATTTTATGTATCCTAATGGGTGCTTTAATTGTTATTTTAAAATTAAAACAGCTGATATTTATCCATTTTATGTTCTATCATATTTTTAATATAAGTTTTATTTCGCCATGTAAACCCTTTTAACAACAAGTTTTCCGGATTTATCTGATTTGTAGGATAAAGCATTGCATCTGGGTTTTTATAAAAGTTGATATTTTCAATCTTCCTATTTTTAATTATAATGTTCATATTGCTGCAAATTATTTTGTTTACACCTACTGTTTCATTCTTTTTTTCATCTGCTACATAATAAATGCTTTCTCCATTGCCAATGACTTCTATATTAGATAATTTATTTTTATTAAAATAAGCTTTCATGTTCTCTCCACTTATTTGGTTAAAAGAATTAGTGTCAACTTCTGATGCTATGAATGCACTTTTATTAAGAAAAGCCAATTCAATCTGGTCTTTGTTAAGTATAATTCGAATTGAATCTGATGTGAGTTGGAATTGATCTAACCAAATTACAGGTTCTTTGTTTAAGAATAGATTTTCTTCTTTAGTTAAATAGCTTAACGAGTCACAGAATCCAAGCATATCAATACTTTTAAAGTATGCTTTAGGATGAGCCTTAAGTAAATTGCCGTCTGATTTCTTTTGCTGAAAAATAGTGTCCGCAGTCAAGTATAAGGTGTCTTCATTTAGAGGCATAGAAAACAATGCATTTCCATAAGAGATTGAATGATTCATTTCGTTGAACAAGTATGAAGTATCGGCCCGCAAAATAGAGTTGTTTTGTAGGTTAACAATTTTAATATTTTTATTTAGAAATGCCTCTCCAGTCTTTTGATTTATCCAACCATATTGGGCATTAACATTTATTTTAGTGTTTTTTATTGATCCATTCGATTGAAATACTGCATATTCATTTTCTAACCAATAATATAAGGTGTCAGACCGAAGTGTTTCTTCTTTAGTTTCTATAATAACGTCATTGTAAAAATCAAATTTTTCTATTGAAGCAAAGTATATTCCTTGATTACTTTTAAGTGATTTGTTTTTTTCTGTAATGATTGCTTTTTGATCAAAGAATCCTTTATTATGTTCAAAGTTGTATCTCAGCTGCTCAGAAGTAAGATTCATTTCGTTGTGCCTAAACCGGACGTTTTTTTCAACTTCTGCAAGCTGATGATTGCCAAGATAGATTAAGTAGTCTCCTTTTAAACTTAGTGTGTCACCTTGCCAGATGTCAATTTCACTAAATGCTTCAATTTTATTTTCATTTGCATAATAATAGGCGCTGTCACAAGACATGAATTGGTTGTTGTGTTTTACTTTTACATTTCCTGTGAGTACTTGACGGTCTTTGTTGTTTTTTTTGTTGAATGATATTTTGTCTGCATTTATAATTTCAATTTGTGTTTGAGATTGAACCATATAGGATATTAGTACAAAAAATAAGTATACGTGATATGTAAAAAGTTTGTTCATGAAAAAAGTCCCGATTTCGGGACTGTGTTTTAGTTGTTATGTATCGTTTGAGTTCTGTCAGGGCCAACAGAAACAATCGTTATTGGTGTTTCAAGTTCTTTTTCCAGATAGGCTACATAATCGATGAGTTCTTTTGGTAGTTCAGACATTTCTGTTAAGCCTGTTAGGTCTTCTTTCCAACAAGCAAATTCTGTGTAAATAGGTTCTATTTTATCACCTTCGATATTGTATGGAAGATGGTCAATGATTTCACCATTGTATTTGTAGTGAGTACAAACTTTTATGGTTGGGAAGTTACTTAAAACATCCGCTTTCATCATCATTAATTTGGTCACGCCATTTACATTGATTGCATATTTTAATGCTGGTAAATCAATCCATCCACAACGACGTGGTCGGCCAGTAGTTGCACCAAACTCGTTTCCTGATTTTTGAATAGCAGCACCTGTTTCATCAAACAGTTCTGTTGGAAATGGGCCGCTTCCAACTCGTGTTAAATACGCTTTGAAAATGCCAAATACATCACCGATTTTATTGGGAGCTATTCCCAAGCCTGTACAGGCTCCAGCTGCAACTGTATTGGATGAGGTTACAAATGGATAGGTTCCAAAATCGATGTCGAGAAGTGAGCCTTGAGCGCCTTCTGCCAATACTTTTTTCCCTTCTTTTCTTGCTTGAGCTAAATAATGTTCACTGTCTATAAAGTGCATATCTTTTAGCAATTCTATAGCATCAAACCATTCCTTTTCCATAGCTTCAACATTATATTCAAAGTCAAAATGGTTAAGTAGTTGTTTGTGTTTTGTGACGAGTTTAGTATATCGTGATTTAAAGTCAGGTAATTCAATGTCACCAATTCGGAGTCCATTGCGTCCTGTTTTGTCCATATAAGTCGGACCGATCCCTTTTAATGTGGAGCCAATTTTGTCTTTTCCTTTAGCATGCTCAGATGCAGTATCAAGCAGCTTATGACTGGGTAAAATTAAGTGTGCTTTTCTAGAAATGAAAAGTTTCTCTTTAAAGTTTACATTTAATTTTTTTAGGCCTTCTAGTTCTTTTTTGAAGATAATAGGGTCTATTACAACGCCATTACCAATGAGGTTTATTGCTGTGGGATGAAAAATTCCTGAAGGAATGGTGTGCAAGACGTGTTTTATTCCATCAAATTCCAATGTGTGACCTGCGTTTGGTCCACCTTGAAATCGCGCTATAATATCGTATTTTGAAGTTAAGACATCAACAATTTTACCTTTTCCTTCATCTCCCCATTGAAGACCTAAAAGAACATCTACAGCCATTTTTTATTACTTAAAGTTGTTGTTTTATTTAAGAGAACATTGTCCAGATTCATCTTTTTGACACGTGCCAAACATATTTAATGCATGATGCATGACCTTAAAGCCCATGTTGTTTTCTACTGTGTTCATGATGTTTTGTATCCGTGGATCGCAAAATTCAAATACATTTTTACATTCGGTACAAATCAGATGGTCGTGTTGTTTGTTTGTAAAGCTTTTCTCATATTGAGCTTGATTTTCTCCAAATTGATGTTTACGAACTAGATTACAGTCTAACAGAAGTTCAATTGTGTTGTATAAAGTTGCTCTACTTACTCTATAATTGCGTTTTTTCATTTTGATGTAAAGTGTTTCTATATCAAAATGGCTTTTGTAGTCATAAATTTCTTTAAGTATGGCAAAACGCTCAGGAGTTTTTCTTTGCCCGTTTTGCTCAAGGTAGGAAGTGAATACCTGTTTTACTTGTTCTTGTGTTTTCTTACTCATGTATTAAAATACGAATCAAAAGCTTATGGTAAAACTAAGCATTAATTTCTAATTCTTCTTAAAAATTAAACACTTTTAAATTTTCTATTTACTGAAGTAATTCCTTCCACTTTTTTGATACTATGGATGACTTTTTTTAGGTTTTCTTTGTCTGTTACAAGAACAGTAATTAACCCATCAAATGTTCCGTCAGAGCTATTGATATTTATTGATCTAATATTAACTTTTAAATTATTAGATAATATTTGCGTTATTTCATTAATTAAACCTACTCGATCAATTCCTTTTATATGAAGAACAGCATCAGATTTTTTATTCTTACTGTCTACCCATTTAGATTCTAATATTCTATATGCAAAGTTTGATTGTAAGCGAATTGCATTAGGACAGTCACGGCGGT
>NTKG01000016.1 GCA_002457305.1 Bacteroidetes bacterium MED-G21
AATACAAGTACCATCATTTGTATTAGCTATATAATTAAAATTGAGTGCTGTAGAATCGATACAACCATAAACGACAGCAATACAAGTGCCATCATTTACATTCGCTAATGGATTATAATTAAATGCTGAATACTGTGTACATCCATCAACTATTTCAATACAAGAACCATCATCTGAATTGGCTAATGGATTATAATTTAATGATAACTCATCTGTACATCCAAGTATAGGATAAACACAAGAACCGTCATCTGTATTGGCTGATTCGTCATAATTTAATGCAATAGACTCTATACAACCAAAAACTGCTTCTATACAACTGGAATCATCTGTATTAGCTAATGAATTGTAATTTATAGCAGTTAAATTCGTACAACCTAAAACTAATGGTATACATGTACCATCATCTGAATTGGCATTCGAATTGTAATTAAAAGCTTCTGAATTAGTACAACCATTTACTATTGCAATACAAGTTCCATCATTTTGATTCGCATTTGTATCATAATTATAAGCTGAAGATTGAGTACAACCTAATACAATAGCTATACATGAACCATCATTTGTATTGGCTAATGCATTATAGTTTAATGCAGTTTGATCCGTACAACCAAGTATTGGATAATTACAAATACCATTATCTACGTTACAAGAATCACAATAATTAAGAGCAGACTCCTGCATACACCCTTCCAATAATTCCGAACAAGAGTCATCTTCAATATTTGCAAATGGGTTAAAATTGAATGCCTCAGAGTCCATACAACCATACGTATATGGAATACATGAACCATCATTTACATTTGCATCAGCATTAAAGTTAATTGATTCAATTTCAGTACATCCATTAACAATTCCAATACAAGGTTCAGATGAATCTTCAGCAGACACTTGGTTTATATTAGCTGTAGGATCAAAATTAAATGAATAAGGATCCATACAGCCGTAATTAGCATAAATACAAGAATTATCATCAAACTCAACTAATGGATCAAAATTCATCGCCAAAGAATCAGTACACCCCATATCATTTCCACAATCAACAATTTGATAAGTGGCAGATTCAAATAACATAATATCATTATTAGAATAAATGATCTCAGGGAGAATTATATCATATAATACATTTGAATTAACCAATTGTAATGTCAGCTCGGTAAACGGCTCAGCACCATCAATTTCATCAGTAGCATTATCATCTCCCCAAACCGCCAATGTACCATCAAAATCAGACAATTGAATTGATCCAATTAACATTTCTAAATTTGAAACTGCAACAATATATGCATCATCATTAGTAATAGGAAGAGAATCGATTGCAGCAGGTAAAAACCCAATAATCATATTATTTCCTGTATTGCCATAATATTGCTCTGGAATACTACATTGTGTTATATATAAACATGAGCCATCATCCATAGTTGCATAAGACTCAAAATTGACAGCTAAAGTATCCATACATCCATTGTAAAAACAGGAACCATCATCAATACTAGCATCAACTTGAAAATTAGAAGCTACTACATCCATACAACCATAAACAATTAATACATCACAAAGCCCAGGGTCCGTATTAGCTCCAGAATCGTATTCCATATATGCGGGATTCAAACATCCATTAATTATAGGAATACAAGAACCATCATCCACATTAGCTTCAAGATTATAATTAAAAGCTTCTGGATCAATACATCCATAAATAAAATCTATGCATGAACCATCATTTAAATTAGCATCAGGGTTATAATTAAATGCGTTTGGATCGTTACAACCAAAAGAAATAGAAATACAAGAGCCGTCATCTATTTCTGCCATTGGGTTATAATTCAAAGAAAAAATATCTGTACATCCAAAATTTAATACAGTAAGACATGAACCATCATTTGTATTTGCTTCAGGATTATATTCTTCATAATTTGTACTTGTACAGCCATAAATCCGATCAATACAAGAACCATCATCTACAGTAGAATTCTGGTTATAATTAAATGCTTCCGAATCCATACAACCATAAACTATAAATGTATTACATGAAGTATCTTGAATATTCGCCTCAGGATTATATTCTAAATATGATTCATTCATACATCCTAATATTACTGGGGTAGAACAAGAACCATCATCTGTGTTAGCAGTAACTATAAACTCTATATATTCAACATTAGTACAACCATAAATGATATAAATATCACAAGAACCATCATCTGTATTGGCTGCAGAATTAAATTCAACATAGTTTTCATTGGTGCAACCCTCAACAATTATATTGACACAAGTACCATCATCAACATTCGCATTTGAATTAAATTCCAAATAATTATTATTCATACAACCAAATACGGCAAAAGTTTCACATGAGCCATCATATACAGTGGCATTAGGATTATACTCTACATAACTTGAAATTGTACAACCATATACGACATCAATCGACTCACATGTTCCATTATCTATAGTTGCTTCTGGATTATACTCATTGTAATTAGAATCAGTACATCCATAAACGTTTCCAATAACATCACAATACGGAGTGTATTCAAAAGCATCATTTAAAATTTCAATACCCTGTGCTTCAAAAATAACTTTTGGTGAATACGATACATCATATAATACGCCTTCAGATCTTGCTTTTAAAACTATCGTATCCATAGCCATTAATCCATCTTGAGAATCACTTACTGCATCATTTCCCCATACTGCTAAAGTTTGTTGAAGCCCATTCCACTCTATAGAACCAACACATATCCATGTTTCATCTAAATACATAAAAGCACCAATACTGTCTCCACTATTCAACACATCATTTTCCAGAGCATCATCTGCAATCATGATAATCATATTTGAGCCGGTATTGGTAAAGCTAAAATCTAATTCACAATTTTGAGAATAAGATAAAAATGGAAATAAAATAACAATAAGAGTAGTTAAAAATCTAGATATGGAGGAGAAATACATCATACATCACGCGGTTTCAACAAATTTATGACTTTTTTTCAACTAACATTCTGAGATTTAGGTATAAAATAAATACAAAACTATTTATATACCAATGGAGAAATGTTATAAATCATTCTAATCACTCCTTTAAGATAATAAAAAAAAAAAAGAGCTGCAAATTGCAGCTCTTTTAAAATTATTTGAAGACTAATGATTATTCAACCATTTTCTTCTCAACTGTCCCATCATTGTACATGTACAATAATACTTCACCAGTGAATTGGTTAGAAGGAACAACCTCTTGACCTAGCATGTTAACTACTCTTACAAGAGTACGAACATCGTTAGGGTGGTTCTCAACTTCCATTTCAATAGCCCATGCTGGAACTGTTGGAGTAAGTACTCTGTACTCATTCGCACCAATACCATGCTCGAAGTAGAAGTCAGATTTACCAGAAGTAGCATCTTTAACACGTACTTGATAACCTTGACCAGGCTCTAACATACCTAAACCATCGAATAAGAAGTCTGGCCAGTAGAATAAACCTTCGTTATTCTTAACGATGTTTATGTTCGCTTGAACAGCTGCTTCAGATCCAAATTGATTTTCGAATTGAGCTACAACAGGAGACTCGTGGTGTAAGTAGTAAGCCACTGTATTCCATCCAGAATGTAAATCAATGATAATAGGAGCTCTGTGATGATTTAATGAATCAGTAATTAAACCTTCTAAAATACGGTGAGCTAAATCATTAGCATCGTAACGAGCTTGCATATCATTCATTGTATCAGCTAACTCTAGATCTCTAGCTGCTGAATAATCTAAATGTGCTTGGTTTGCTGAATCTAATGTAAATTGGATAGAATCGCTTAAGTGATTAAACATTGCATCAAAACGAGCATAGTTGTCAGCCATTGTATCAGCTAATTCTTGTGCATCTGCAGCTTCATCTAAAGCGAAAGCAGTAGCAGCTGAATCTAATGTAAATTGGATAGAATCACTTAAGTGATTGAACATTGCATCAAAACGAGCATAGTTATCAGATAATGAGTCAGCTAATTCTAGTGCATCTGCAGCTTCATCTGCAGCAAACCAATCAGCAACATCATTTAGTGTATCTGATAAGAAAGTAGAATCTGCTTTTCTTCTCTCAGTATAAGCATCGTAAGAAGCGATTAAGTCAGTTACTATGTGACCTGTTCCCATTCTTGCATCTTGGTATAAGTCATTTGCATACTCAAAGTAAGATCCAACCCATTCGTTATTAGAGTCGTCGTCGTCTCCACCAAATGAATATAAAGTACCAGTATTTTCACCTGTTACAGCATCAAAAGTGTGGTAAGAGTAAGCTGACCAATCACAAGAACCATCATCTTCAGTAGCTGCATCGTCATAGTTGTGAGCATAAGGATAAGTACAACCAGGAACTTCAGATTGACATACATCAACATCGTGGAAAATAGCTCCAACACCTGAAGGAGATTCAACACCAGTTGTTAAATCAATTGTATAGTTTTGACCAAATGCATCACCGAAGTTTTCAGAGTTATCGTGGATTGCATCAGCATCAACATCTGCACCAGCATAGTTTACAAAGTTTGCATCCAAACAACCAACAGAGATAAATGTAGCACAAGACCCATCATCTACAGTAGCTAAAGGATTATACTCCATATAGTTAGGGTTAGTACAGCCTTCATCTGCAGGCGCTCCTAAAACAACAGAATTAACAGTTACATAAGTACCTTCTTGGTATGTACCGTTATAAGCTGGAGTTGCATAAGTAACAGAAGCATTATAAACAGTACCTTCTCTAGATACTAACCACTTAAGATTTTCACCTGGAGCGAAACCATTGTTGATCATGTTATCTGCACCAAATACAGCAACACCAATTTGATCACCATCCCAAATTCCAGATCCAGCATTCGCTAAACCAGAAATTTCAGAGTATCCTAAGAAATCGTTTTCTAAACGTCCTGTTTCATAAACTGCAGCGATGATATCACCTACTTGAATGTTAGATTGATCAACATTCCATAAACCTGCATTGTTCACTGGGAATAAAACAGACATGTTGTTTGATGTTACAACAATTGAAGTATTAGCTTCATCAGCAGCTGGAGTGAAGTTTACACCTTCGATAAGACATGCACCGTCTTCACCTTCAGCGATGTTCAAGTTTGCAGCTGGATCATAGTTACTAGCAGCTGGATTTGTACAACCAGGAATAATTAGTGAAGCACAAGATCCATCATCTACTTCAGCAGCAGCATCATACTCAAAGTAACCATCATCAGTACATCCTAATAAACCTAAACAATCTCCTGCATCTGTTGCAGAAGCATCATAGTTATCATAAGCCGCGTCTTGACAACCAACAACTTCAAATTCATTACAAATTCCATCTCCGTCAGCATCAGCTAAACAGTTACCAGCACAGTCATATCCAGCATCTGGATAAGAACATGAACCATCAGAATCAGTAGCAGCAGCGTTGAAATTACAAGCACTACCATCTTGACAACCAGCAACTTCAAACTCATCACATACGCCATCACCATCACCATCAGCTAAACATGCACCATCACAATCGTAACCAGCATCAGGAAATGAACAAGATCCGTCATCAGAGTAATTAACATCTGAATACATAGACATTGCATTACATGCATTACCATCAGTACAACCTGATCCACCATCAATAGAAGCATCAGTAATATTAACGATACCGTTAGTAACGTATCCAGTAAACTGAGGAATCTCATCTACTAATAGAACATTACCGTCATGTAAGAGAGCAAATTGAGGTACAGCACCTGAACCTAAACCATCTGCTTCAGGAGTTGATGAATCATCACCCCATAGGGCAAGACCAAAAAATCCTATACCAATAGACTCAAGACCTACACACTCAAGTGTACCGTCTCCATCTAAATCATAAAAAGCTCCAATTTGACCGCCTTCAAACTGATCAAACTTAGAAGCATTAACACCAACTGTCATATTAGCACCTGTATTTGCAGGTTGGCTAAACATGTCAGAACTGATTTGAGCTGAAGCCATAAAGCCAGTAGCAACAAATCCTAAAAGAAATAAAGATAACTTCTTCATACTGGGGGGGTTTTTAGTTAAAAAATAATTTTCTCTAGTTAAATAAATACTAATCTTCCAAATTTATAAAAATAAAAATGACAGTCAAAATATATTTCATGTTTTTTATTAAATCAAATAAAACATGTAAAACATATTACCTTAATCATAGAGTAATTATTCAACACTTAATTAGTAATAAATATGAATTAATACAGACAAATTTTGTTCTTTTGCTTAAACCATTTTAAAACTAATTAAACATAAGCTAAATGAAATTATTTATTGATACCGCGAATTTAAACCACATTAATGAATTAGTTACCTATAATATAATTTCTGGTGTAACAACCAATCCTAGCTTAATGGCAAAGGAAGGGATTAGTGGTAAAGAAAATTGTCATAAGCGATATATTGATATTTGTGAACTTGTTAATGGACCCGTTTCTGCAGAAGTAATATCTACAGATCATAAAGGAATGCTAGACGAAGCATATGAATTAAGTGCACTACATCCAAACATCGTTATTAAAATACCAATGATAAAAGAAGGTATTAAAGCAATTTATGAACTTAATAAAAATGGAATAAAAACAAATTGCACCTTAATCTTTTCTGCTGCTCAAGCTCTTTTAGCAGCAAAAGCTGGAGCGACTTTCGTATCTCCTTTTATTGGTAGACTAGATGATGTTAATGAAGATGGCTTAGGATTAATTAAAAGTATTAGAACGATTTACGACAACTATAATTTTGAAACAAATATCTTAGCTGCTTCTATTCGTAGTAAAGAGCATATTAATAAGTGTGCTGAAATAGGCGCTGATTTTGCAACAATCCCCTACTCCCTTCTTAACCAATTATTTGATCACCCTCTCACAACTAAAGGTTTGGAAATTTTCCTTACTGATCATGCAAAATTAAATCCCTGATGCTAAAACGAATCTATAATGATAATCCAAATGAGAAAGAAATAGATGAAGTCGTAAAACGCCTTCAAAATGGAGGAGTAATTATATACCCTACAGACACTGTATATGGTTTAGGATGTGATATCAATAACAAAAAAGCATTAGAACGTATTGCTAGAATTAAGGGAATTAAATTAAAAGATGCCAATTTCTCTTTTATATGTTTCGATTTAAGCGATCTTTCAAAATACGTTAAACAAATTAACAGCCGAACTTTTAAATTATTAAAAAGAATTTTTCCGGGTCCTTTTACTATCATTTTAAAAGGAACTAATAAAATTCCAAAAATATTTAGTAATAAGAAGAAAACATTAGGTATTCGTATCCCTAACAATAATATTGTAAGAGAAATTGTTAAAAAAATTGGGAACCCAATTGTATCAACTTCAATACTCGATGAAGATGCTGTCATCGAGTACTCAACAGATCCTGAACTTATTCATGAAAAATACAAAGATTTGGTTGATATGGTTATAGATGGTGGTTATGGAATGAATGTTGCCTCAACTGTTGTTGATTGTACCGATGAAAATGATTTTAAAATAATAAGAAAAGGAAAAGGCGATATCGACCTCATATATTAGCATAAGCCTATGCTAGATTTACTTATAAATTACTAAAAGTATTATGAAGCTTTAATATTTGATATATTAAAGAACATTTTTCATCATTTTGAATAATGTAATCTGTATTAGTTCTTTTCTGACTATCAGACCATTGTTTACTCATTCTCTTAAAAACTTCCTCCTCTGTCATTCCATCTCTAAATATAATACGAGAAACTTTAAGATCTTCTGGGGATTCTACTAAAACAACCTTATCTAAAAACTTATCAGCTCCGGTCTCAAAAAGGATTGCAGCTTCTTTAAGAACATAACTACTAGTCTGATAAGCTGACCAAACATCAAAGTCTTTTTGAACAAAAGGATGAACCAATGCATTTAATTTAATGAGCTCTTTAGGATTAGAAAACACTTTAGATGCAATATAGGATCTGTTTAATAACCCATCAATAACAACCTCATCACCAAAAACAGAAATCAGAGATTTACGCAAAAACTGATTATTAAGCATCAAATCTTTTGCTCGATCATCAGAAAAATAAACAGGAACTCCCAACTGCTTAAATATCTTTGCAACAGTCGTCTTTCCACATCCTATACCACCAGTTAAACCAACTTTAATCATTAATTTAATTTAATAAACTCAACAGTAGATGGATGATATTTTACTTTTTGAATTATTGTTGGTGTTTTACTTTCATCAATAAAAACATTCAAAATAGCATTATCTGTCATATCAACTTCATTATAATCGCAATAAATGACAAAGTCAGAAGCATTAATCTTATCAACATCCTTCATAGCTACCCAATAAGATAATTCAACTTCAGCAGGTTTGATTCTCAACTCTTTTCCTTTCGGTACATTTTTAAGCTTGATAGGAATCCGTTTAATAATTTGTGTAAAACGTGCTACTTCCTGAATGACATTAATATCAAAATCTTTTGTAGAAAGAAGTTTATTAGGAAGCTGAATCTTAAGGCTAGAATTAATACTTTGAACAATATCATTCTGATTCAAAACATTTGTATAAACAAAAGAAAGTGTATCTAAAATATGAGATGGCCCAAACACATCTATAGTATTTGGTGATATTTTAAATGAGCCATACTGCTCATAATTTTCCCTAAAATTTAAATTTAATGGCACCTTTACTTGCACACTCTTTCTTGTCTTATTACTAAAGTTAAGAAATAAAGTATCAGGATCGATTTCCAAAATTGAAAAACCATTTAATTCAACAGCTATATTAGATCTTTCAGATTGTGGAAGCCAAAAATAAGTATTAGAATTCATACGTTGAAGTTTAGAAACATCCACTTCTATTGATCTATTTGAAAAGGTCTCTTTTAAAAAATTAAATCCATATCCATTTACCTTAACCTTTAAATTAGATAGAGGTTCATCTTTCAAATACTTATCTATAGGTTGATTTATAAATTCAACAGGATACTCAATGTAGTATGTATACTCCTTCGAAAATTTAATCAAAAACCAGAAAAGTAAAGACATAAAAAAGCAAATAGCAATAACACTTCTATTACTCCCTGAAAGGAAAAAACCTAATAATTTTTGAATTACATTCTTTAACATATTATTACTTCTTAGAGTGTAAATATACCTAATTGAAGCTCAACTTAAAATAGATTAGTATGCATTAGACGTGATATGATTTTTCTTTTGGAACATATATTTAAACCTTGTCCATAAATCCTTAAAATCATGAAACTCATCTGTATAGAAAAAACCAATACCTCCAGTATAATTCGTAACATCAGGCGCAAGCTGAAAACTCTCTTCTAGTTTTCTAAATGTAACTAAACGAAACTTACCATCATCACTTAATTTATATTCAAATTTAAAATCTCCCACAATAGTAGATGTACTCTGTTGTGTTCCAATATTTCCATTAAATGTAATTCTATCATTTAATTTCATATTATTCAATAAAATTTCAAATTCTCTATTACTTAATGAATCGCCAAGACTAGGATTATATTTTAAACCAAGATCAAAACGATTTGAGAACTGAGAAGTCCAATTATAGAGCTGATTATTTAACATTTCGGCACCTGAAGACACAGTAGAACTTAAATAATCAACATCAGTATTTTCATACTCACCAGAGCTCATAAAGCTGTTAAGCACCAATAGAGACAAAAATTGTTGTGTATTTTTCTCTTCTGTATTAGTTTGCTCTTCAAGTATTCGATTTGTCTGGTCATCAGCATTAGGAATGTCAATATCAAAAGTTATGTTAGGCTTAAGTAAATCTCCTGACATTAGCATTCTACACTCTACATCACTATTGCGAATACCTTCAGGATCTGAAGTTAAATGACTTACATTTGCACTTAGCCTATATAAGGCATTCAAATCCATTTGTGCTTTATAAGGATTTCCATCCCACGTAATTAAAGCCCCACTCTCTATTTCAAATTTTTTATTTACAAAATTCTGAAGTGTAAATAAATAATCACCTTCATTAACCTTGTAATCACCATACATATAGACATCATCTTTACTATTGTATCCTATATTAATAAATCCAGAACCTCTGGCACGTATTTTATCCCCTAAAGTTTCATCAAAGATGATATTGACTTCAGCATTTTCATTAAGCTCAAAATTCATATCAATGGCCAAATTAGATTCGGAGTTTATCATTTCTGATAAAACCAAAAGCGAATCATTGTTATTCTTATTAATTTCTTGTTCAAGAAAATGAACAAAACTAAACTCATCAATAGTCTCATTATCATCTAAAGGAATATAAAGAGTTGTACCTTTATCAGAAACACCATTAAAATCGATAGAAATAAGATCAGGTTGACCATTAAACGCAACATCACCTGTCGAAATTACTTTACCAAAATAAGAGTTATCCCTAAAAGCATCAGTATTAAGACATAGTATACTGTCTAATTCCAAATTCAAACCCATATTAATATCAGAAAAATAATGGTGATTGAATTTGCCATTTAAAGCACCAGCACCAAAAGAATTACCCTTATCAATACTTTGAAAAGAAAAGTTGTTTAATTCAATTAAATCATGACTAAGATGAACATTTGATTCACCAATGGTTTTAAAATCAACATTTAAATATGGCACAGTCAAATAAACCTCTTCAGCTAAAAATTTACCTTCAAATTTTGGTTCATTTATATTGCCATATAAATTTAAATACCCAGTAAACATTCCTTTTAATGGATCAAGAAAGGGTAAATAAGTATTTATATGATTTAAATTAAAATCATTTACATCAATAAAAATCTGCATGTTATTTGAATCAACTAAAGAATTATAGTTTCCACTAAATTCTAAAGCTTTTTTATCATCTTTTAAAGAGTGCCCTTGTATGAGTTGAATATCTTGTGTATCATCGTAATCAAAACTTAAATTAAGTGCTCCAAAATCTGAATTGTTTAACACTAAATTACTTGTTATGATGTCTGAATACACCTTATTATTTGATGAATCAGATACAATAACAACATCTCCATTTACACTACCCTTAAGCGATGAATTAAATTCAGATAACCATGGGGAAATATTAGCCATCTCAAAATGATTTAGTACCAAATTAATAGTATCGATAATACCATTAGACATAGAACTTAAACTAAAACCTTGAGAAGCAGTACTTATAGATGCTTGAGAATTTATTTTACCATTAAAATAATTAAAATAAGAACTGTCTTTTAGGGTCCATAAAGTATCAGCAAAATAAAATTTACTCTCATCTAACACAACTTTTAAAGATGACTGATCCATATTCACCAATCCATTTAAACCTCCTTCAAATTTAATAGAATCGGAGCTCTCCCAATTAAGAACATAATTAGATGCGCCATAACTTCCTAATTGATTTAATGATATATTTTCAATTATAGCACTATCATCATAATTACACTTATCTCCAAGTAAATTTATCACCCAATCTTTTTCTCTAACAAGTGCACTTATATTTAAATTATTAAAGGAATATTTACCCAAACTAAAACCTGGACTTTCTAGTGCTAACTTTAAACCTTCCCCCCTGTTTCTAAAACTGCCATAAAATCGAGTACCCTGCTCAAAATTTAATTTTGGAATCAATAATTCCGTCAAAGCAGACGTATTTAAAAAATCAAGCTCAAATTCAAAATCCTGAAGGTAATTAGAAGATCCACTAAGCAATGGAAAATGTGGATTCAAATAAGCTAAAAGGGAATTAAATATATTTGGAACATCAATTTGACCTTCTAAATTTGCTGTTATAAAATCAGATTTTAAAGAAAGAATATCTTTTTCTTTTAACTTTTCCGAAGTAAATAGAATATCATTATAGTAATGATGATTATCAGATGTTTCTAGAGAGGTATAATATACCCCTAGTTCCCCTTCAATATTAGACCACTGGTTCCCTTTTAAATTAATTTCTATTAAACTTGAAAGCTTTGCAACAGGTTCTTTATTATACAAATTCAATTTCACCAAATCTGCTTCAACTACATTAGCAACAAAATCCATTACAGGTTTGTCCTTCGAAAAATCGACTTCTCCTGAAAAGTCAAGTTCTAAATCATCATCTGAAATCCATGCTTCACCTTTAAAATAATTTGGCTGCAATCTTCCATTCAACACTATATTCTCATAAGCGCGATCTCTTATATATAAAGAATTTAAATTACCAACTATTTCTGTGTCAAAACTTAAAATATCAATTCCTTTACCCTCAACATTAATTTCGCCATCGACTTCCCCAAATCCGAACTTACTTTTAAATAAATCAACATTAAAATGATTTAAATTAAGTCTTCCTTTGTAAATAAAATCATCAAGACTATCTGTATTGATGTAAATATCTGAATCAAGGCTTCCCTTGTCAGACTTTAAGGATAAATTTAAATTCAAGTCAGATAAAGTACCTTCAAGGCTGACCTCAGAATGAATATCACCTAGAAGACTCAATTGAGACATATTAGGATATAAAGGTTTGATCCATGTCCATTCTTTAGAAGCTATATTTAGAGTATCTGCCACAATAGAATATTTCCAACTTTTAAAATCTATCCAATTTTTAATCTGAAAAGTACCATTAAATAAGCTCTCATTATCAGTGCTAATCATAACGTTTTCAGCCCACAAGGTATCTTCTAAAGTTTCGATTATTGCATTTGTATTAAGTCTTAAATCTTCTGGCCATTCAAACAAACCTTTAAAGGCATAATGATCAACTTTAAAATCATTAATTTTTAACTGGCCTTGTTTACTGAATAAATTTTGCATCAAATCAAAGCGAAGTATAGAGTTCCCACTTTTCCAATTAAATTCATTAATAACATTCTTATTTGGAGAAAATAAAACTCGAGCAACATCAAATTGATGGTGGGCACCATCAACTACTTCGAAATCTAAGTTACTCATTACAAAGTCAATATCAGCACTCAAAAGAAATTCTTTTAAATACATATTAACTTCTCTAAAAGACTTAATTTCTTTGGTATTACTGACATCAAGACTCGCATTATTAAACCATAAATTATCAATTATAAGAGGCTTGGTGTTACCTTCAGAGATCAAAAAAGGTTCAAAAACTTTAAATATATTTGAATCTGAAATTGAATCTTTATAATTACAGTTGAGGACTAAGCCTTGTATGTAAACTTTATTGAAATGCTTAAAGCTATAGTTTGAAGTTTGAAGTTTAAACTTTTCAATATAAATCAAAGTATCATTATTGCCATCAAGTAGTAAGAAATCATTACAATGTAAACCACCTAAAATACTTGGTATAATTTTATCTACTTGAATTTTAAGCTCATATTCTTTTTCAATCCACTTGGTAAATTTATTTGCAATTTCCTTCTGAACTGAAGGCAGTCGGAAAGTGAGCATCAAACCCAAAATGAGTAAGAATATAAAAAATAATATACGCTTAATTATATTTTTATCTGTATTGATAAGACAATTCTTTATTTTTGTCAAATGAGTCAAAAAAGCATCATTATACTGGGGATTGAATCTTCTTGCGACGACACTTCTGCAGCAGTCTTAAAAGAGGCTAAAATCCTCTCTAATATAATTGCAAACCAGGAAATTCACAAATCTTACGGAGGTGTTGTTCCTGAGCTGGCATCACGTGCACATCAACAAAATATTGTACCCGTAGTAAATGAAGCCTTAAAGATAGCAAATATTAAGAAAGAGGAACTCGATGCTATAGCATTTACCAGAGGCCCAGGTCTGCTCGGTTCATTACTTGTAGGAACATCATTTGCTAAATCTCTATCATTAGCTCTAAATATACCTTTGATAGACGTCAACCATATGCATGGACACGTTATGGCACATTTTATTGATGAAGGAAAAAAAATGCCGACTTTCCCTTTTTTATGTCTTACAGTTTCTGGAGGTCACACTCAAATAGTACTTGTTAAAAGCTACTTTGATATGGAAGTTATAGGAGAAACTCTAGATGATGCAGCAGGAGAAGCTTTTGATAAGAGCGCTAAAATTTTAGGACTTGAGTATCCTGGAGGACCACTCATAGACAAATACGCTAAACAAGGCAACCAGGAAGCCTTTAAATTTACAAAACCCCGTGTGGGAAATATAGAATTTAGCTTTAGTGGCTTAAAATCTAACATTCTACAGGTCATTCAAAGAGCATCGCAAAAAAATCCTGATTTCATAAAAGATAACTTATATGATTTGTGTGCATCAATTCAATACACAATTATCTCTATACTGCTTGAAAAAATTGATAATGCCGTTAAAAAAACAGGCATTACACAAATAGCAATTGCTGGTGGGGTATCTGCAAATTCAGGTCTACGAAATGCCTTAATAGAAAGAGAAAAAACACACAAATGGTCCGTCTTTATTCCTAAATTTGAATATTGCACAGACAATGCTGCAATGATTGCGATATCTGGCTATTACAAATTTCAAGATGAACAATTTGCCAACTCATCTGTTTCAGCAAATGCCAGAATGAAACTTTAACTACCCATACAAGTCTTTTTATGTAATACTAAAACTTTGAATTTTCTATTTCATAGTAAGGATAATAAGAATAATGTTTATACTATTTTTCTCATTACTTAATTTGTCTATTTTTGTGAACAATTATGTAATCATGATGTACAAAACAATATATATTTACCTTCTGCTTTCTCTATGCATGAGTTTTGGAATAAATGCCCAAGAAATTCATGAAGTAAAACGCGGTGAAACACTTTACAGTGTATCAAAAAAATACGGAGTAACCATAGGCAACATTGTCAAAGCCAATCCTAAAGCTGAAAAAGGTTTGCGTAATGGAATGAGTATTGTTATACCAATCATTCATGAAACAATAGATACAGTTGTTTACCTTATGCATAAGGTTAGACCATTAGAATCATTCTATTCAATTAAAAATAAATATGGTGTAAACCAAAAAGACTTATTAGATTTCAACCCACAATTAACCCAAGGATTCAGGTCTGGTGAATATATTAAAATCCCTCAATTTGAAGAAGTTGATGTTACTGAGAAAATTGAATTACTTGAAAATGAAAAAGAGACAGATATATTTGAAGAACTAAAAACTAGATCAAATAAATTTAAACAAAAAGAGACTTACAACATTGCTTATATGCTTCCGTTGTATTTAGATAAAAATGATGCAATAGAAAAAGCGTCTAACAATTTAGAAGAAAAAAGTGAAATCTATAAAAAATCAAATTATGCACTAGAATTTTATTCAGGTGCTAAAATTGCTATAGATACACTAAACAAAGCTGGAATGGGTTTAAACATTTATGTTTACGACACAAAAAATGACACGCAAGAGACATTTGACCTGGTATCTAAAAAAGAATTTGACAACATGGACCTCGTTATTGGACCATTCTACTCTAAAAATTTTAAAATTGCAGCAGAGATATTAAGTCGTAGAGATGTTCCCATTGTTGCACCTCTATCCTCAAAAGGAAATCTTTTAGAAAATATATCTAACGCTTTTCAGGTTATTCCAACTAAAAAAAGACAGGTGATGTATTTATCAGACTTCATCTATGAAAATTACATGCATCATAACATAACACTTGTCAGAAGAGACAATATCAACGAACTAACTCTTAAGCTGGAAGCAGGTAAAATAGACAGTACTCTATATCTTAAAAACAAAAAGAAAATATCAGATGAAGAAAAATATGCTAATTGGATGACTTCTGCTTTAAACTTTGATTCCTTAGCAGCATATAAAGAAATCATTGTTGAGGGAAATGTGATTGATTCCATTCATCATGAGCTCGATTCTATGGCTGAAACTAATGTCATTTTAATTCCTTCTATAGAAAAAGACTTCGTAATTGATTTACTTACAAAATTGAATGCTACACGAGATAGTAATATTGTTGTTTTTGGAATGCCGGATTGGGTCAACTTTAAAGAATTGAACTACGAATACTTAATGAACCTAGACGTCCACCTTCCTAATAGTGGAATATTATCTTACGAAGATTCATTAACTCAATATTTCATAGATCATTATCAAGAAACTACCAATAGTGCTCCAAGCGAAAGATTTGCTTTTTCTGGCTTTGATGTCACTTATTATTTTTTATCTCTTGTAAACCAGTATGGTGGTCTTTCTTCAAATATGTACTTAGAACCTAAAAACCTTTTGAATTTGAATTTCGATTACAATTACAAGCGAAATGAAAAAAATGGTTCTCGAAATCAATCAGTACAAATTATCAAATATGATAATTTAGAAGTCATTCGTGTAAATAAATAATCTAAGAAATACGCCTCAAATAATTTATGACTTGCCTATTAAAGATTTGAGGTCGCTCTATATTCACAACATGACCACATTCTGGAATAATATACAACATTGAAGAAACATGATTACGAACTAATTTAGAAATTGAAGGTAAAAACATATGATCTTCTTCTCCCATAATGTAAAGCGTTGGAATACCAGAATCTTTAATTCTGAACAAAGATAACAGAGGGTTAACTTCTGAAACAAGCGTAAACCAACGTTTAAATTCTTTTTGATATAGTTTTTTTGCTTCGTTAATAAACAAGTTACGGGATTCTCTGTGTTTTTTACGCGGCATGATAATAATCGCAAAAAACTTATAAAGTAAAAGATAAGGAATGACTGATTTTAAAAGTACGCCTAAACGCATTAAAACTTGCCCTCTAAAATTTAATTTCATTACCGCTCCTCCCAAAATAAGACTTTTACATCTTTGAGGAAAACGTTCAGCTATTTCTCTTATAATAATCGTACCTAATGAAATACCAATAAAATGTGTTTTTAAAATTTTAAGATAATCAAGTACTTCAATAATTTCATCGCTTATTGAATCAAAAGTATAGGATTTTAACTTATCGTATATCTTATTTTTAGATTTACCATGGCCTCTCAAGTCAATAAGTAAAATATTATATTCTTTTTTAAAGTCTTTTATTTGTTTATGCCATATAGCACTACTTCCTCCAGCACCATGAACAAAAGTTACCCATGATGACGTTTCATTTCTGAGAAAAGTTTTAAAGTGAAGCATTAACTAAAAAATTTAATAAATATTTATTATCCAAAGATAACATCAATTAAATATAATTCTGAAAATTATATATAATTAATCATGCTCAAATAATCAGAAACAAAAAAACCCTTCAATTTGAAGGGTTTTTTGTTTGAAGAGAAAAACTATTTTAATGTTTTGAAAGAAAGTCTGCAACTCCTTCGTGGCTTTCATTCATAGCTTCCTTGCCTTTCTCCCAATTTGCAGGACATACTTGACCATTTTCTTCAACAAATGTCAAGGCATCAACCATTCTTAATGCTTCATCTACACTTCTTCCTAAAGGCAGGTTATTAACCAATTGATGTTGAACAATACCTTCTTTATCAATTAAAAATAAGCCGCGATAAGCAATCATTTCATTATCTGTTTCCAACTGATCATTTTCGTTTACAAAATAATCTCCTTTGAGCACATCAAAATTCTTTGATATTGTCTTGTTAGTATCAGCTACAATTGGGTAAGTAATACCCTTAATACCACCTTCAGATTTCCCCATTTGCAACCAACCCCAATGTGATTTTTCGGTATCAGTTGAACAAGCTACAACAGCAGTATTTCTTTTTTCAAACTCTGCTAAGTTTTCCTGAAAAGCATGAAGCTCTGTAGGACATACAAATGTAAAATCTTTAGGATAAAAGAAAAATATAACTTTCTTCTTGCCAAGATATTGATCTAAAGAAAAATCTGATTTTTCTTCACCACCATCAACAATTGCCTTTGCTTTAAACTGTGGTGCTTTTCTGCCTACTAAAACTGCCATTTTTTATAATTTATTTTAATAATTTTTTTACAATGACAAAACTACAAAAGATTCAGAAAAAAACTGCTATTATTAAAAAATACTCAAGCATTTAAAAATTTTATTGAAGCCTCAATAACATTAACCATAGTTTTAGGTAAATGGTTCATTTTAAATGGATGTTTCACACCAAAGGTGTGACCAGTATTTTTAATTAAAACCAAAGTAGATTTTGAAATTCGAGATTCAATAAATTCAGCATCAGAAGAAGGAACCACTTGATCATCAGTACCATTAATAATTAAGACTTTCTGCTTAATTTTTTTAGATTGAAATGGGATATTTAATATTTCTTTATTATCAATAAAAGTCTGATAAAACTGAAAATATAAAGGCATCATTTGCATGGTACGTCCATTTAATATATGCTGAACTCCTGTTTCTTTCCATTCAGAAACATCTAATGGAAAACGCACTTCAAAATCGCATACAGATGCCCATGTAATGGTATTTTTAATGCGCTGATCTTGCGCTGATCGAAGTAGTGCAATTCCTCCTCCTCTACTGTGTCCGATAACTGCTAATTTTGAAAATTGAATATTTAACTCTGATGCCTCAAGCCAATCAATCACGATACCTAGCTCTTTTAACTCAATAAGATAATTATTCATACCAAAAGCCTCTAGATCATCAAAATCTAATGGATTTTTTGAAGTAACTCCGTTGTGTGAGAAATTAAATTTTAAAAATAAAAAACCTTGATTGGCAAAAGAATCTGCAACTAAATTAGAAGCACCCCAATCTTTAAATCCCTTAAAACCATGAACATAAATAATCGGAATTAAAGATTTTTGAGTTTCCTTAAACCTATAATCAATAGATATTTTTCGTCCATTACAGCCATCAATTTCAAGGTGATTTACTTTCATTAGAATTACTTAATAGTTTCTAATGCTTCACGATAAACAGCCTCATAAAGAGGTAAAATTTTACATATATCATATTCTTTAGCCACTGAAAGTGCATTCTGAGCAAAATCGTTATATTTTCCCTTATCACTCAATAATGATATCGCATCATTTGACATTTTCGCCACATCACCTACCTCAGATGTGTATCCGGTTACACCATTGATATTTACATGAGCCAAACCACCTGTATTACTTGAAACCACAGGAATTCCTGCAGCCATAGCTTCAAGAGCTACCAAGCCAAAACTTTCTTTTTCTGATGGCAATACAAACAAATCTGAAATTGCCAACAAACGAGAAACGTCTTGGGTTTTTCCTAGAAACTTTACATCATCGGAGCAGCCCATATCGCGACACAGATACTCTGCAACTTCTCTTTGAGGTCCATCACCAACCATCAATAATTTAACAGGCATTTTATCTCTTACATTTACAAAAACACGAATCACATCTGCTACTCTTTTTACAGGTCTAAAATTGGAAATATGGATCATTATTTTTTCCCGATTGGGGGCATAATTCATATGCAAATCTTTGTCAAAAGTATAGTTGTGTAGATCGAAATCAATAAAATTTGGAATCACTTTTATCTCCTTTCGAATAGAAAAACAATTTAGTGTTTCTTCTCTTAAATGCTTTGATACAGCAGTTACCACATTAGAATGATTGATAGAAAAGTTAACTGCAGGAATTAAAGCTGGACTTTTTCCTACTAAAGTAATGTCGGTGCCATGTAATGTGGTTACCACCGGAATATGAATACCCTCTTCAGCTAACATCTGTTTTGTTAAGTAAGCAACATAAGCATGAGGAATGGCATAGTGAACATGAAGAAGGTCTAACTTTTCATACTTAACGACATCCAATAATTTACAGGCTAAACTAAGTTCGTATGGTGGGTATTCAAATAAAGGATAATCGGCGACACGAACTTCATGAAAAACAATATTATTCACCTGATCATTCAATCGTACAGGCTGCCGATAAGCAACAAAATGAACTTCATGCCCTTTATCAGCTAATGCTTTACCGAGTTCCGTAGCAACAATACCACTACCTCCAAAGGTCGGATAACAAACAATTCCTATTTTCATGTTATTCTATTGCCTTGTAAATAACATCCTGAATTTGGGTTCTAATATTTTCTTTTACCAAAAGGAAATTTTCAGCAGAAGGATGTATTCTATTAGACAAAAATACGTAAATCAATTCATGTTCTGGGTCTGCCCATACAATGGTTCCTGTAAAACCAGAGTGTCCAAAGCTAGATGGTGAAGCTTGATCGCAAGTAGGTCCGTCTGTATCGTCAATTACAGGTTTATCAAAACCAATGCCTCTGCGATTGTCTTTACGGCGGTACTGACAAGATGTAAATTCTTCTATGGTCTTTTCTTCTATATATCTTTTGCCTGCGTAATCGCCACCGTTCAAATACATCTGCATCAGCTTTGCCAAATCGTTGGCATTAGAAAATAAACCTGCATGTCCGCCAATACCATTTTGCATGGCAGCTCCTGGATCGTGCACATACCCCCTTAACAACTGATTCCTGAAATAAGTATCATTTTCAGTAGGTACAATGGTATTAATATCAAATTTTTCTAAAGGATGATAGCTCGTAAAATTAGCACCAAGATCTTCATATATGCGATCTTGTACCATATCTTTTAAAGAGGCATCTTCTTGATTTTCAATAATTTCTTTTAAAATATAATAACCTAAATCACTGTATTTATAGCCTTTATCTTTTCGCATTTTTGAGTGAATTACCCTATCAAAAATGGTATCTAGATAAGTTTCATTCATGTAAATATCGTGGGCAACTTTGATCTGAAAATCGCCTATTTGTCTGTCGGAATATATCTCCGGATTTAGATCTCCCTTTTCGGTTAAGGTCTCTCTGTAAAATGGGATCCAGGGCCACAAACGAGCATGATGCGCAAGTATTTTTCTGCTGCTTAACTTTGCCTTAGAACAGGTGTCTTCAATACTCAAATATTTCCTTATACGTTTGTCTACATTAAAAGTACCAGCATCTACTTTTTGCATGAGCAAAGGAAGTGTAGACGAAATTTTAGTGATGGATGCTATATCGTAAACATCAAATTCGTTTACCGCATTTAAACTGTCGTAGGTGTGATAACCAAAACTCTTATGATAAACCACCTTTCCTTCTTTGGCTACCAAAACCTGACATCCGGGTGTGGCTTTAATTTCAATAGCATAATTTACAATTGAATCTATTAGGTATAAAGTATCTCTATTTAAACCAACCTCTTCAGGTTCAGTATATTTTAATCTGTTTAAAGATTCTGTATCTAATCCAAAACCTGATACAAATTCATCTGTAAGACTCACAGGTAATTTACCATCAATAGGAATGGCACCAAAAATACTTTGTGCTGCTAATGATTGCATGGTTTTTGAATTTTGGTAGGCCATCAAAACACTTTTAACATCATTTAAATAGTCAGTATTAAGTAAGCTATACGGATTGGCAAATACCACTAAAGAAACAGAAGTCTTCTTAGAAAAATCTCTTATAATTTCTTTTTCAGCATCGGTAATTTTATATGATTTCCAGGGAGATGCATTGGATTTATGAATGGAAATAATCAACCTGTCAAAATCTGAAGCCTCATCCATACCTGTATCAAAGGTATGTAAATTCGCATATCGTTTTAACTGATTCACGAAAGCTTCAGAATCCGAATTACCTATTGCTAAAACTGCTATTTTCTGATTTTTGATCTCTGTAATAGGAATTTCCTCATCAGTATTTTTCAAAAGTGTTAAAGCGCCTTCTTCCAATCGACGTATTAAAAATTCAAAATCGTCATTCTGAGCTCTATTAAGAACATTTAAGGTATCAAGTTGTACATCAGATGTTAAACCCAACCACTCTTTTGCTTTTAATATTTTATGGCAAGATCGGTTGATTCTGTCCTCGGTTAAAAGACTGTCCTGAATGGCTTTCTTAATTGCTGTAAATGCTGCCGGAATATCTTCAGGGAAAAGTAAAACATCATTCCCTGCTTGCAAGGCAGCTACTTCCAAGGCTCCACTTTCGTAAAAAGAACTGACCCCTTTCA
This sequence comes from Bacteroidetes bacterium MED-G21, assembly GCA_002457305.1. Classification (GTDB taxonomy): domain Bacteria; phylum Bacteroidota; class Bacteroidia; order Flavobacteriales; family UBA7430; genus MED-G21. Next base: position 21,943 of record NTKG01000016.1, read on the forward strand.
TATTTAAAGCATCGGTAAAAGTAAGTCCACTAAAATTTAATTGCTGACGAAGCATGGTATCTACCACATAAGGTGACAAAGTACTGGCTCTGTTTTCAGTAGAATCTAAGGATGGAATATTTAAGTGAGCGACCATCACAGAAGCAACTCCTGCGTCAATTAATCGTTTAAATGGTATCATATCTACAGTATCAATACGTGCTTTTGTATGATCTACTACAGGTAATGTTTTATGAGAATCGGAGTCTGTATCACCATGTCCAGGAAAATGCTTTGCACAGGCTAAAACACCAGATTCCTGCATTCCATGCATTAAAGCAAGAGCTTTTCTAGATACATTTAAAGGGTCCTCACCATATGAACGTGCATTAATAATAGGATTTAAAGGATTTGAATTTACATCGACAACAGGGGCGAAATTGAAATGTATGCCCATGGTCTTACATTCCTGTGCCAAAGCCGTACCCATTTCATAAAGCAGTTCTTCATTTTGAATCGCTCCCAAAGTCATATTCCATGGAAATGTTTTTAAACTATCTATTCGCATAGAAAGTCCCCATTCGCCATCAATTCCATTCATCATTGGTATATTTGATTTAGATTGAAATCTATTAACTAAGAGATTGTGCTGATGTGGTTCTGCCTGAAAATAAATAAGCCCACCAAGACCATAATTTTCTATTAAACTATCAATCATTAAGTAATAAGCTTCATCGGTATCTCTACCATTCGCAGCAACCATAAACAATTGGCCAATCTTCTGATCCAAACTCATAGACTGCATCAAAGAATCAGCCCAAGGAGATGCCATCATCATATAAGGTGGTTTTTTTGGTGGTTCAGGAATTGTTGAAACGCCCATTCCTAAAAAACCCCAAAGCCCTAAAACGATTATAAGTACACTTAATATTCTTAAATACATTTGTCGGAATTATCGTTGAAAAATATAATATTAAGTTGAATTCGGATGCTTATCTAGATGTAACTTATTCACAATTCTGTTATTTGGTATTAGATTTTCATATTTTCGATTTTAAACAAAGAAAATAATGAAGCTTTGTATTGCAGAAAAGCCCAGTGTGGCGAGAGAAATAGCTCAGGTTATTGGAGCAAATGAGAAGAAAATTGGATATTACGAAGGCAATGGCTATCAGGTAAGCTGGACTTTTGGACATTTTTGCACCCTTAAAGAACCACACGAATACAATCCTTCATGGAAACCTTGGAATTTAAGTTACCTTCCTATACTTCCTCCAGCTTACGAGATTAAACTCATTAAAAACAAAGGCGTTAAGGAACAATTTGAAATCATCAAATATTTGGTGCAAAATTGCGATTCTGTCATTAATTGTGGTGATGCTGGACAAGAGGGAGAGCTTATTCAACGTTGGGTTTTAGAACATGCGGGAAACACAAAACCCATTCAGCGATTGTGGATCTCTTCACTTACGAACGAAGCCATTAAAGATGGATTTTCGAAACTAAAAGACGGTGCTGAGTTTGATAGATTATACCATGCAGGAAAATCTAGAGCAATAGGCGATTGGGTTTTGGGCTTTAATGCTACACGATTATACACCTTACGCTACGGTAACGGAAAGCAAGTATTATCAATAGGTAGAGTACAAACACCAACACTGGCTATGATTGTAAGCCGCCAAAAAGAAATTGAAAATTTCAAACCTAGTCCTTTTTGGGTATTACAAACAGAATACAAAAACACTCTTTTTAATGCCGAAGCCGGAAAATTTGAAAATGTCGAAAAAGCCAAAGAGCAATTAGCAATGATATCTCAATCAGAATTTGAAATTGTCTCTAACGAAACCAAAAAAGGGAAAGAAAGTCCTCTAAAGCTTTTCGACCTAACCTCTCTTCAGGTTTCATGTAACAATCGATTCAATCTTTCTGCCGAAGAAACTCTGAAAATAATTCAGAGTTTATACGAAAAGAAATTATGCTCCTACCCTCGTGTAGATACAACTTTCCTACCTACAGATGTTTACCCAAAAATAGAAGGAATATTAAAAGGATTAAAAGTTTACAATTCTATAACTGAACCTTTGATTGGGAAACCAATACGAAAATCGAAAAAGGTGTTTAATGACAAAAAGGTGACTGACCACCATGCCATTATTCCAACTGGACAAAACCCTAGTTCAGGATTGAGTTACAATGAGAAAATGGTTTACGATTTGATCACAAAAAGATTTATTGCCGCTTTCTACCCAGATTGTTCAGTTTCTAATACAACAGTTAAGGGGCAGTCAAACACTGTTTTATTTAAAACCAGCGGAAAGCAAATATTAGATTTGGGATGGAGAATTGTCTACAGTAAAGACAGCAGTAATTCAGGTGATAATATTATGCCAGACTTTATTGAAGGAGAAAAAGGTCCACATAAGCCTAATCTCGAAGAAAAAAGCACAAAAGCGCCTTCTTGGCATTCTGAAGCTTCTTTATTAAGAGCTATGGAGACAGCCGGTAAACAGGTTGATGACGAAGAAATGCGTGACTTAATGAAAGAAAATGGAATCGGAAGACCATCTACACGTGCTGCAGTTATAGAAACACTTTTCAGAAGAAAATACATCGTTAAACAAAAAAAGAAATTAGTTGCTACCCCAATGGGTGTTCAATTAATAGACACAATACAAAATGAATTATTAAAATCTCCCAAACTCACAGGTCAATGGGAAAAAAAGCTTAGAGACATTGAACAAGGCAAGTACAATGCACAAG